>DAHWDR010000349.1:0-20293 GCA_027330745.1 Acetobacteraceae bacterium
GGGTGATGGACAAGCGGGACATCCTCGTCCGGTTGCGGGACAACGAGGCGGCGTTGACAGCGCGCGGCGTGGCGCATGTCGCGCTGTTCGGCTCGCGCGCGCGCGGTGACGCGCGGCCCGACAGCGATACCGACATCATGATCGAGATCGATCCTGACGCGCATATCGGGGTCTGGGATTACGCCGGTCTCAAGGAGTACATTGCGGCGCAGTTCGACGGGCCGGTCGGTGTGGTGGACCGGGAGGCGCTGAAACCCTACGCCGCTCCGGCCGCGACCGCAGATGCGATCTATGCCTTTTGATCCCGGCGCGGTGCGTCGCCGGCGCGGCGACATCCACCATCACATCGTCCTCGCCCAAAAATTCGCGGAGGGGATGAGTTATGACGCTTTACGCGACGATCTGTGCGTAACTTACGCGGCGACCTGTTGCCTTGAGATCATATCGGAGGCGTCGCGGCGATTGCCGGACGCGTTGAAGGCGCGGCATCCGCCAATCCCATGGCGGGACATAGCGGCGGCAGGCAACATCTATCACCACGACGACGTGGCGGTGCGCGGGGCATGGGACACGCTGAGCCAGCACCTGCCGCCGTTACGTATCGTGATCGAGCAGGAATTGGCACTGGGCGATCCGTGACATACGGCGATGCACTTGCAGCGACGGACGGGCAGAGCGTGGCGGCGCGGGTCGCCCAGCTACCGAAGGCGGGCGCCGCCAAGGTCTTCCGCGAGATCGCACGCGGAGCCAGGACCGACCGGGCGCTGCTTCGTCGGGTGGTCGGCCTGCTCGCCGCCGGCGACGTGCTGATGGTGGCGCGGCTCGACCGTCTGGCCCGGTCGATCCGCGACCTGCTGAACACCGTTGCCGCGATCGCCGACCGCAAGGCCCGGTTCCGATCCCTGGGCGATGCCTGGGCCGACACCACGACCGCGCTTGGCCGCCTGATGCTGACCGTGCGCGGGGGGGGGTGGCCGAGTTCGCGCGCGAGCTGATCCGCGCCAGGACGGGCGAGGGCCGCCGGCGGGCTGAGGCGCGCGGCGTGAAGATGAGCCGCAAGCCGAAGCTCACCCCGCATCAAATGAAGAAGGCGGTCAGGCGTCGGGATCGGGGCGAGGAGCCCCTGCGGGAGATTGCCCGCAGCTACAATGTCAGCCACAGTACGATTTCGAGGCTTTTCCTATCACCACAATGGTTTGGACGGAGTCATCCGGCCACGTGTCCATGAGCTCAGGGAACGAGCACGATTTGGCGAAGCTGTCATGAAGTTGTTCTACTTAAAATGGAGACTTACTGCTCACGTTAGGTATGGTGTTAGTAAGCGAGATCTTGCTAATCATGTTTTACTGCTCCTCACGCAGATCGGGATAACACCGTTCGAGGCGAATGAAGGCGAAGTTGGATTCGCGAATAAGTTCCAAAGCCCTATTCGCTCGTCACGCGGGGAGCAACGAATACTTTGGTTGGCGGGGAGCGGCGTGCTCCGAATAGGGTTGGACGGAGGAACGGCATCAGTACACTGTGAAATTCCCATGACAAAGATTTTCGCCGTTTCTGTCCCTCAGATAGTCTTTATGAATCTTCCGATGCTGTTTGCAGAAGTCTCTGTCCGGAACAAATTAATGATGCTATATGCTAGTATTCTTATATTCTTTTGCGGAAACTGCGTGACTTTGCTGATTGGCATACATATCTTTCTGAGGAGTTGCCTTAGGACATTTCGTGATTAAATCAAGAACCCTGACCGGGCCTCGGGGGCTGTAAGCTCACTCGAATCCGTGGGGATATGTATATATGATAAAGTCACTCCTCATATATAGAAATGCGAATGAGATCAAGACTTCTGACTGGGAAGGGCGACATGACGCGAGATCAAAAACAAGCGTCCTGGGACGCGATGGCAGCAAAATGGACTGAGGAAGAGGCGGCGTGGCGGAGGAACAACGTGGGGAAGATTAGATTTTACTTGCTGAACGCATATGACGATCCCCCAACACTTTCCGCAGAGGGCCAAGTGCTTCTGCGGACGGTAATGGCCACCTTCAAGGAAAACGAAATCGAAGTCGATGCGACGTTCATGGCGCTCGATTCCGTCGACGCCGTAGGCAGCTACGCTGGCGAAATTGCAGCTTTTGCCAACGCCTTCGGCTCCGTTCTAGTCGGAACCCTGGTTGCGTGGCTGCAATCAAAGACTGGCCAAAAGGTGAAGCTCATGGACGGTGACATAGAGATCGAAGCGCAGACGGTCGAGGACGTTGGCAAACTTCTCGAAATGGCCGCGGAGCAGCGGGCTGGGCGCGAGGGGAAGGAAAATCAAATGAACCAGCTCGACCCGATCGTCGCCTCCCCTCCCGTTTCTGGCGTCTGGCGCCGAAGAAGGGTCGACCCTTGACCCGGCCCACTCCGCCGCGTCCGACTGAGCTACGGCTGGGACGGAGAAACGGCGTCCGGCCGAACCGGGAAACCGCCCGCACACGCGCCCCTTCCCCGCGCCCGACTCGCCCGCACCCGACGGCGTCGCCGCCGATCGCATCGACGCTGCCGCCCCGCCCGATCCCCGGCGCGGCCCCGCGCGACCCCCCGCCCGGCCAGCGTAACCGCCCGGACCGCAGCGCCCGCGGCGCGTACCGGTGGATCACAGACCGAGCTCGCTACGAGAGCCAAGGCACACCAGCTCCAGGCTTGCGTCGTCCTATTTGCGGTAGATAAGCACAAGGTCGGGTCGGATGTGGCAGCGACGGTGATCGCTCCACGCGCCCCTCAGGGGATGATCGAAGGCGCGGCGAGGCGAAGCCTTGTCCGTCGCGAGCAGGTTCACGATGTCCATCATCAGCGGGTCCAGCGTCTTGCCGTGCCGTCCTGGTTTCTCGCCTCGGTAGTCCCGCTTGAATCAGGTGATGTATTCAACGGCCCGCATTCAGGCTCGCGAGAAGGTTCGAGGGTTTGCCGGCCGTGACAGCCTCACCGCGCCGCGCCGCCTTCATCGCTTCAGCCTACGGCCGCCACCGGTTCCGCCCACGCCATGCGCCAATCCTGCAACGCCGCGGCGGTCAGCGCCGGTCCGATCGCAAATCCCTGGCCCCGATCGGCGCCCAGCGCCCGCGCCCGCGCCCAGTCCCCGGCGTCCTCGATCCCCTCCGCGGTAACGACCAAGCCGCACCGATGGGCCCGCGCGACGATCGCGCCAGCGAAGGCAGCCGGGGCGTCCGGCGCCAGCAAGGCCGCGTCCAGTTTCAGACCGGTGAACGGCAGGTCCAGCAAGGCCTCCACCCAGTGCATCGCCGGCCCGACATCGTCGATCACGGTCTCGAACCCCGCGCGCCGCGCCCGCTCCAGCGCGCGGCCCAACGCCACCGGGTCATCCACGGGCTGGGTTTCGGTCAGTTCCAGCGCCAGGCGGCCGGGCGCGACGCCGGCCGCATCACGCAGCGCCGCCAGCCGCTCCAGCGTACCCGCGCACACCAGCAGATCCAACGGCAGATTGATTCCGATCGACAGATCCGCAAGCCACGGCAGGTCCCGCGCCAGCGCCGCGACGGTACTGGCCGCCACCTGATCGGTCAGATCGCGCCCCAGCCCGGCCTGCTCCAATTGCGGCACGAACCGGTCGGCCATCACCAAGCCCAGCTCCGGATGGTCGATTCGCGCCAGCGCCTCCAGCGCCACCGGGACGCGATCGGACATACGGACGATCGGCTGAAATCGCGCCTCGATCCTGGACGGGTCGAGCGCGGCGTGGAGATCCCGCGGTTGCATGGCCGATGGCAGCCCCTTGTTTCGGCGTCCGCGATCGGCCCCCCCGATCGGAGTCGGACTCCGTAACATTGACCATAGTCCGTCGCGCCGCCCCTGCCAAGCGAAACTTGTGCTTTTTTTCTGGAATCACACGATTTTTTGAACCCCCTTGCCCCCGCCGGCCGGGCGCCGGAAACTGCCGCGCTGCTCGTTCCAGGAGATCGCCATGGCCGCCTCCCCAGGCCCACTCGCCCGCTTCAAGGTGCTCGACCTCACCCGGGTGCGCGCCGGCCCAACCGCCGTCCGCCAGCTGGCCGACTGGGGGGCCGAGGTCGTCAAGATCGAATCCCCCGGTGGCGATGGCGGCCTGGGCGGGGAACGTCACGGCCCCGATTTCCAGAACCTGCACCGCAACAAGCAGAGCCTCACGCTGAACCTGAAAGCGCCCGAAGGGGCCGCGATCCTGCGCAAGCTGGTGGCGGAAGCCGACGTGCTGGTGGAGAATTTTCGCCCCGACGTTAAATTCCGTCTGGGGATTGATTACGAGCAATTGCGCCAGGTCAACAAGCGGCTGGTCTATGCGTCGATTTCCGGTTTTGGCCAGGATGGGCCGTATCGCGACCGGCCGGGATTCGATCAGATCGCACAGGGCCTGGGCGGGCTGATGTCCATCACCGGACTGCCCGGCCAGGGCCCGGTGCGCGTAGGCATCCCGGTGGCGGATCTCACCGCCGGCATCTTCTGCGCCATGGGCATCCTGATCGCGCTGCTGGAACGCGAAACCTCGGGCGAGGGCCAATGGGTGCAAAGCAATCTGCTGTCGGCGCAGATTTCGATGCTGGATTTCCAGGCCGCGCGCTGGACCATCGGCCACGAGGTGCCGCCGCAGGCCGGCAACGACCACCCGACCTCGATCCCCACCGGGGTATTCCCGACCGCGGACGGGCATATCAACATCGCCGCCGCCGGCGATGAGATCTACGCCCGGTTGTGCCACGCCATCGGCGCCCCGGCACTGATCGCGGATCCCGCCTACGCCACGGCCGCCGCGCGCTCGAAGAACCGCGCCGGGCTGAACGCGGCGATCGGGGAAGTCACCCGCACGCGGCCCTCGGCGGCCTGGATCGACACGTTGAACCAGGCCGGCGTGCCCTGCGGCCCGATCTACAAGATGAACGAAGTGTTCGCCGATCCTCAGGTGCAACATCTCGGCATCACCCGCAAGGTTGCCCATCCGGTGCTGGGCGAGGTGGAAGTGATCGGCCAGCCGATCACCCTCTCGCGCAGCGAATGGGCGATCCGCAGCGCCACCCCGGAACCGGGCG
This sequence comes from Acetobacteraceae bacterium, assembly GCA_027330745.1. Lineage (GTDB taxonomy): Bacteria > Pseudomonadota > Alphaproteobacteria > Acetobacterales > Acetobacteraceae > JAJZVS01. The sequence goes on from DAHWDR010000349.1 coordinate 5,061, forward strand.
CGCAGACGGCGGCGATCCTGGGCGCCCTGGGCTATGACGCCGCCGCAATCGCCGATCTGCGCCGCCGCAAGGTGGTGTAACGGACGGTGCGGCTGATCGCGGTCGCCTCCTCGGTCGCCTATGGCCATGTCGGGAATGCGGCCACCATGTTCCCGCTGCAGCGCCTGGGCGCCGAGGTCTGGGGGGTGGCGACCGTCCGCTTTTCCAACCATCCGGGCTACGGCCGGTTCCAGGGCGCGGTGACGGATCCGGCCGAGTGCCGCGCGCTGCTGTCCGGGATCGCAGCGTTGGGCGTGTTGGCGGGCTGCGACGGGCTATTGTCGGGCTATCTCGGCGATCCCGGCACGGGCCCGGTGGTGCTGGAGGCGGTCGCTGCGCTGCGGGAAGCCAACCCGGCCGCCCGCTATGCCTGCGACCCGGTGATCGGCGACGACGGCCCCGGTGAATATGTCCGTCCCGGCATCGCCGATTTCTTCCGCGACCAGGCCGTTCCCGCCGCCGACATCCTGACCCCCAACCGGTTCGAACTGGCGGCCCTGTCCGGCCTCCCGGTCGGCGCGACCGAGGACGCCCGCGCAGCCGCCGCCACGCTGGTCGCGCGCATGCGCCCCGCCGGCCCGCGCGTTGTGCTGACCACCAGCCTGGGGTTCGCGCCGGACGCGATCGACCTGCTCGCGACCACGCCAGACGGCAGTTGGCGCCTGCGCACGCCGCGCCTGCCGATCGCGGTAAACGGCGCTGGCGACGCCCTGGCCGGGCTGTTCCTGTTCCAACTGCTACGGCTTGGGGACGTGGCGGCCGCGCTGTCGGCGGCCGGGTCGGCGATCCATGCGGTGCTATGCCGGACCGCTTCGTTGGGACAGCGCGAACTGGCGCTGGTCGCGGCGCAGGAGGCGCTGGTGGCGCCGGAGCGCGTGTTTGCCCCCGAACGCTTCTGAATTACCGACGCTTCTGAATTACCGGCGCCGCGTTGCCCATAGCGCGGCCCGCGCGGCCAAGGCCCGCGGCGCGAACCGCAGCGCGAACACCGTCGCCGCGTTGGTCCCACCGGCAACCACCAGCGTCCGCCCGTTGGCCATGGCGGCGAGGCCGATCCGCGCCACCGCGTCGGCCGACATCATCCGCCTCGGGTTGTGCCCCGCCGCGTCGGGGCCGCTTGCCACGTCGAAGAACTCGGTCGCGGTCCCGCCCGGGCACAGCACCGATACGCGCACGCCGCGCGGCGCCAGTTCGGCATCCATCGCCAGCCCCAACGAGACCACGTAGGCCTTACTGGCGGCGTACGCGGCGAACCGCGGCACCGGCAGGAAACCGACGATCGAGGCCACCTGCAGGATCCGCCCGAATCCGCGCGCCACCATCGCCGGCGCATAGAGCCGGCTGAGATGGGTCAGCGCCACGACATTCACCGCCAGCAACCGTTCCGTGCGTGCCCAGTCGGTTTCATCGAACGCGCCATACACGCCGAGACCGGCGTTGTTGATCAGCAGATCGACATCCGGATGCGCCGCAGCCAGCCCCGCGCGCGCGGCTGGGTCGGCCAGGTCGGCGGGCGCGGCCAGCGCGCGTACGCCGCGGGCACGGCATTCCTCCGCCAGCGCGTCCAGCCGGTCGCCACGCCGCGCGACCAGGATCAGATCCGCACCCCGCGCGGCCAGCGCCCGCGCCATCGCCGCGCCGATCCCGGCCGAGGCCCCGGTCACCAGCGCGGTCCGTCCCCGGAAAATCTCCACCATCGCTCTCTCCCGCGTCGCCGCAGCATGGCACACAAAGCCCCCGATGTCCGCACGCACGGGCTTTCCCCGCGGCTCGATTCGGCCCTACGCTTGGGGATCGGAACAGGGAGTTCATCGATGACCAACCGTGTCAGCCGCCGCGGCCTTGCCGCCGGCGCCGCCCTTCTGCCCGCCGCGGTGCTGGCCACCGCCTCGCGCGCCCACGCTGCCGGCGCCGAGAGCACATTCGATCGTGTGGCGCGCACCAAAGTACTGCGCGTCGCCGGGATCACCGGCGCGTTGCCCTATTTCAGCAAGGACCTGACTTCCGGGAAGTGGCAGGGTGCCTGCGTGCCGATGGCCGAGAGCCTAGGCAAGATTTTCGGCGCCAAGGTGGAATACGTGGAGGCCACCTGGGGCACCGCGGTGCTCGATATCCAATCGAACAAGATCGACATGAGCTTCGCGCTCAACCCCACGCCCGAGCGCGCGTTGGCGATCCGCTTCACCCACCCAATGATCGTCCATCCGTTCGGCTGTCTGGCCAAGCACGGGCTGAACCCCACCACCTGGTCCGATATCGACCAGCCCGGCCTGCGCATCGGCTACGACATCGGTTCGTTGCACGAGACGGTGGCGAAGCGCTTCGCCCCCAAGGCAAGACATGTGGGGTTCGCGCAGCAGGACCAGGGGCTGCTCGCGCTGCAAGCGGGGCGCGTGGACGTAGTGATCCTGGCCGCGCTGCTGGGCCTGGCCGCCGTGGGCAAGAACCCGTCGCTCGGACCGTATCATCTGCTCGATCAACCGCTGGTGGCGCTACCGAGCTGCCTCGGCATCCAGCAGGAGCCGGATAATCGGTTCCGCGACGTGCTGAACGCCTGGCTCGACTTCAACCGCGGCATCGGGACAATGCGGGCCGATATCATCCAGGGCCTGGTGGTGGAAGGGGTGAAGCCGTCGCAAATCCCCGCGGCCCTCAGCTTCTGACCGGCGCGGGACCGGGGCGATGGCGTATCAATGGGATTTCGCTCCGGTCCTGCGCTACGCACCGCTGTTATGGCGGGGAGCGGCGATCACGCTGGTCTATACGTTTGGATCGGTGTTTCTCGGCCTCGTGATCGGGCTGCTGATCGGACTGGGGCGGCTCACCGGCTCCCGCCTGCTGAACGCGCCGTTGATCGCATTGACCGAGGCGTTCCGATGTACGCCGTTGCTGGTGCAGATCGTGTGGTTCTATTACGCGCTGCCGGTTCTGCTGCACATCCAGATTCCCGCCGATGTCGCGGCGATGACCGTGCTGTCGCTCTACACCGGCGTATTCTACGCCGAGATTTTCCGAGGCGGCATCGTCTCGATCGAACGCGGGCAGTGGGACGCCGCCCGCGCGCTGGGATTGTCACGCTGGCAAGTGATGCGGCTGGTGATCCTGCCGCAGGCGATCCGGCGCATGATCCCGCCATTCGTGAATCAGTCGGTGACGCAGTTGAAGAACACGTCCCTGGTTTCCGTGATCGCGGTTCCGGACCTGCTGTATCAGGGAACATCCATCGCCGAGACCACGTATCGGCCGCTGGAGCTCTATACCGTGGTCGCACTGGTCTATTTCGCGCTGCTGTTCCCATCCACACTGGCGGCACAATGGTACGAGCGCCGGCTGGCGCGCGGGCGATAGCGCGTCACAGGGTCTTGAATGCCTCGAACGGCTCACGGCACTCCAGGCACCGGTGCAGGGATTTGCAGGCGGTAGCACCGAATGCGCTGATCGTTTCAACACGCGCACTGGCGCAGCGCGGGCAGGCGAGCGGCCCGCCAGGCGGCGCGATGCCGGCCGCGCGCAACTTGGCGTGCGCGGCCGGGGTCAACGAAGCGGTGTCCCAGGCGGGGGCCAGTTCGGTCCGTACCAGCGCCGGCCCCAGCCCCGCGCGGTCCAGCGCCGCCTCGATCTCCCAGCCGATCACGACCATCGCCGGGCAGCCCGTATAGCTGGGGGTGATGGTGACCTCGATCCGGCCGTCACGGTCGGCGACGTCGCGCAGGATGCCCAGATCGGCGATCGTCAACGGCGGCAGTTCCGGGTCCTCCACCGCCGCGACGGCGGCCCGGGCGCGGGCCAGGCGCCGCGTGCTCACCAGACGGCTCCGGGATGGGCACGGGCAAGGGACTGCATCTCGGCCAGCATCTTGCCGAAGGCTTCGGTATGCCGACCGGCGCGCCCGCCGGTCTGCGGCCAGTCATCGGCCGGACGGTCCAGCGTCGCGCGGGACAAGGTGGCGGTGACCGTCGCCTCCCACGCGGCGCGGATCGGGGCGGGATCGGGCAGGATGCCGGCAACGACAGCCACAGGGTCCAGCGCGGTCAGCGCCTCCTCGGCGCAGGGCCATAATGCGGTCAGCGCGGCTTGCGCGCGGGCGTGGCTCTCCTCGGTGCCGTCGCCGAGGCGGACCAGCCACGCCGCGGCGTGGCGCAGATGATATGCGGACTCCTTCTCCGCCTTGGCCGCGATCGCGGCCAGCGCGGGCGCGGCGGACGCGCAAGCGGCACGCCAGAACGGATCGGCATGGGCGGAGAACAGAAACTGACGCACGATCGTTTGCGCAAAATCGCCGTTTGCCTGCTCCACCAGCAGGCAGTTGCGGAACGCACGATCGTCGCGGAAATAGGCCAGCGTATCCTCGGTCTGCCCCGTCCCCTGCCCCGTCTCCTGCCCCGTCTCCTGCGCGACCACGGCGTACAGCGCGCGCGCGAGACCAATCTGGTCCAGCGCGAGATTGGCCAGCGCCAGGTCTTCCTCGGGCGTCGGCGCCCGGCCGCACCATTCGGACAGGCGGTGGCCAAGCACCAGGGCGTCATCGGCGAGCGGGAGTAGCAGGTCGGGCAGGATCGACATGAATCGCCTATAGCGCGTTTCGCGCCGGATTGGGCAGCGGGATCGACATGTCAGCCCGGCCCGGCCGGACGCCGGCGAAAAAATCGCGATAGCGCGCCCGCAGGCGGGCATCGTCGTACATCCGCTCGGCGACCGCGCGCGCCGCGGCCGAGACGCTCGCGTAGTACGCCGGGTTGTCCCATAGCGACACGACGGCATCGAACCACGGGCGGATCTCGGCCGCCGCGGGTAGCCGGGTTTCCCCGGCAGCCATCCAGGCCGGAACCGGCAGCACGATCCCTCCCTCGGCCACGGTTTCGGCCAAGCCGCCGCGGTCGCTGACCAGGGCCGGGATGCCGTTGTGCACGGCCTCCGCCGCCACTCGCCCGGAGGGTTCGGCAAACAGCGACGGCACCAGCAGAATCCGTGTCAGCGCGAAGATGTCCCGTGGCCGTGGCAGCGGCGGGCTGACCCGGATCTGCGGCTGGCGGGCGAAGTCGATGATCGGGGTCTCGGTCGGCGACGCGGTGGTCATGCGCGATTCAACCACCAGGAGCGGAATCTCGGCGCGCGCCTCCGTAAGCATGGCGGCGAGGCGGGCAAACAGCGCCACGCCCTTGTGCGGTGCCGGGTGGACGAAGGTGACGAAGCGGCGGTTTGTTTCAGATGCCAACACGTCCCCCGCCACCATCGGCGTCGGCAGCGCTGTGCTGGATAGCCCGATCCGGCCGGCATAGTGGGCGGAGAGAAAGGCGCTGCATGTCAGCACCGCGTCGGCATGGCGGAACCAGCCTGGGTCCTCGTAGCCATAGCCGCGGAGGGTAACGATGGTGGCGATGCCCCGCGCCCGGGCAGCGCGGAGCGCGTCCTGCAAGACCGGGTGGCCGCCATAGGTCAACACCCGGTCGGGGCGAAAGAGATCGAGCAGATCGGTGAAACAGGCGAGATACTGGGCGGTCTCGCGCGGGTCGGTCGCGGGCGGATAGGTGCTGGTGCCGACCGTCGTGACCGCAACACCGGCCACGGCATAGTCGTACACCGGGCACGGCCCGAGGACATGACGGAGACAGGGGACGACGCCAAGACCGGCGAGATGCCCCACCAGCGAGGTTCCCGCCGGGCTCGCCTCGAAGACAGCGGTGGAGAGCACGTGGCAGGCATGGCCGTCCGCGGCGAGCCATTCCACCATGGTCCGCACGCTGCGCGCCGCGCCGCTGGTAGCTTCGGTATGGACGTTATAGCTAACGAGCAGGACGCGCATGCAGGTGGCGGGCGGTCCCGCGGTTTGCCGATCTGGCATCCATCAGCGCCACTTGTGCTTGCGTGATCTTCTCCTGGGCCATCCGCAGCCTCGCCGCCAGGCGCAGCCGGCAGGCGCAAACTGCGGCGTCGCGAGACAACGGCTTGGTTGGTAATCGATGCTGCGGAATGGAGCAATCGGTCCCAGCCTGCGTCACGGCGCCACGGGGTCGCGGCGCGCGCGCCTGCCATCCGTGCGGCGCAGATGCACCGCGCGCGCCATTTGGGCATACTGCGATCCTGGCCCAGCACGGTGGGCGGACGCAGCAGAGGGAGCGCCATGCGGCGGATCGAGAACGCGACGGCGGCGCCGCGCGCGCCCCGGGCGGTGGCAGACGCTCAGACCTCCACCGGCCCCGCAACGCCGGTAGCCCATCGCGGCATCATCACCGTCTGCGTCATCGGCGCCACCCTGGTGCAGGCGCTGGACCAGACCATCGCCAATGTGGCGCTGCCCTATATGCAGGGCAGCTTCTCGGCCAGTTTCGACGAGATCACCTGGGTCCTCACCTCCTACATCATCGCCGCGGCGATCATGACCGCCCCGGTCGGGTGGCTGGCAGCCCGATTTGGGCGCAAGCGGCTATTCGTGACGGCACTGGCCGGGTTCACGGTGACGTCCATGATGTGCGGGGCGGCACAGACGCTGACCCAGATCGTGACGTTCCGGCTGCTCCAGGGCATGTGCGGGGCCGCCCTGGTGCCGCTGTCGCAGGCGACGATGCTGGACATCTATCCGCCCGAGAAGCGCGCCTTCGCCATGGCGATCTGGGGCATGGGGGTGATGATCGGGCCGATCCTGGGGCCGACGCTGGGCGGATACCTGACCGATTTCTACAACTGGCGCTATGTCTTCTACGTCAACCTGCCGTTCGGGCTTTTTGCCACCTTGGGGCTGATCCTTTTCATGCCGGGCGGGCGCGGGCACTCGGCGCTGCGGTTCGACTGGATCGGCTTCGCCGCCCTGGGCATCGGCATCGGCAGCTTGCAACTGATGCTGGATCGCGGTCAGGAACTCGACTGGTTCGGTTCGCGTGAGATCGTGGTGGAAGCGGTGCTGGCGGGGCTGGGTCTTTATCTGTTCGTGGTGCATGTGCTGTCCGCGAAACGCCCGCTGATCCGCCCAAGCCTGTTCCGCGACGTCAATTTCGCGGCCGGGGCGGTGATGATGTTCGCGGTCGGCACGATCCTGGTCTCCACCATGTCGCTGATGGCGCCGTGGCTGCAGGAGCTGGGCGGGTATCCGGTGGCGACCGCCGGGTTGGTGATGGCGCCGCGCGGCATCGGCAATCTGGCGACGATCGTGCTCAGCGGGCGGCTGGCGCAGCGGATCGACGCGCGGCTGCTGGTGGGCGTGGGGCTGGTGCTGATGATCTGGTCTTTCTGGATCATGACCGGATGGACGCCGGATGTTTCGCCGGAGGTTTTGATCGCGGCGATCGTGATCCAGGGCGCGGGGCTGGGGCTCTTCTTCACCCCGTTGCAGGTGCTAGCGTTCGCCACCCTGCCGGTCGCGCTGCGGACCGAGGGGGCTTCCATGTTCGCGCTGTTCCGCAATATCGGCGCGGCGATCGGGGTGTCGGTGACGGCATCCCTGCTGGCGCATAACGCGCAAGGGCTGCATGCGATGATCGGGGCCAGCGTCACGCCGTTCAACCGCGCGCTGGCGGCGGTGCCGCTGTGGAATCCCGCCACGCGGCGGGGCGCGGCGCTACTGGCCGACGAGATCACGCGCCAGTCGCAGATCATCGCCTATATGGATGATTACAAGCTGCTGATCTTCACCACCATGCCGAGCCTGCTGCTGCTTCTGCTGATGCGCCGGCCGCGCGGCAGCCAACCGGCGCCGTCCGGCGCGGTGGCGATGGACTGAGGTCACGCGCTACGCCAGATCGACCTCGGCGCCCAGGAACAGCCGCGCCACGCGCGGGTCATCCAGGATCGACCGCGCCGTTCCGGTCAGGCGAGTCCGCCCGGTTTCCAGAACGACGCCGTAATCAGAGATCTCCAGCGCGCTGCGTGCGTTCTGTTCCACCATCAAGATGGAAACACCGGCGGCGCGCAGCCCCTGCAAGGTGGCGAACACCTCCTTCACCATCAGCGGCGACAGGCCGATGGAGGGTTCGTCGATCAACATCAATTTCGGCTCCGCGATCAGTCCGCGCGCAACCTCCAGCAGCTTCTGCTGTCCGCCGGACAGGGTGGAGGCTTGCGACGATGCCCGCTGGCGCAGGATCGGGAAGCGATCGAGCGCGGCTTCCACCTTGGGCCGCATCGCCGCGGCCGACCCGAGTGCGACCCCGCCCAGTTCCAGATTGTCGCGCACCGACAACTCGGGGAAGATGTTGCGCCCCTGCGGCACGTAACACACTCCGGCGGCAATCAGCGCGCGCGGCGAGGCCCCGGTCACGTCTGCCCCATCCAGCAGGATCCGCCCGCCGGTCAGGCGCAGCAAGCCGAACACCGCCTTGAAGCAGGTGGATTTCCCCGCCCCGTTCGGCCCGATCACGGTGGTGATCGCGGCGCGGGCGACCGCGAAACTGCATTGGTTCAGGATCGTCATCCGGCCATAGCCGCCGGTGACCTGGTCCAGCTCCAGCACTGGGGCGGTGGGGTCAGTGGCCAAGATAGGCCTCGATCACGTCCGGGTTATTGCGCACGTCATCGGGCGGACCATCGGCGATCACCTGACCCTCGGCGATGCAGATCACGCGGGTACACAGCGACATGACGAAATCCATGTTGTGCTCGATCACCACGAAAGTAGCGCCAGCCTCGGTGTTCATCGCCCGCAGCCGCTCACGGAAAGAGCCGAGCAAGGTCAGGTTCACGCCGCCCGCCGGCTCATCCAGCAATACCAGGCGCGGGCCGGCCATGAACGCCATCGCTGCGTCCAGCAATTTCTGCTGGCCGTACGACAAGCCACCCGCCGCCAGATCGGCGATATGGGTCAGCTGGAACAATTCCAGCATCCGCTCCGCCGCCGCGGTCAGTCCCGCATCCGGCCGCCCGAACAGACGCGAAAGCCGCGAGCCGACATGCTCCTGCCCGGCCAGGATCAGGTTCTCGCGCGCCGAGAGCTGCGGGAACACCTGCAACAACTGGAAGGTGCGCGACACCCCGCGCCGGTTCAGCAGCGCCGGCGCCATGCCGGTCACGTCCTTGCCGTCCAGCAACACGGTGCCGGCGGAGGGTACCAGCTGGCCCAGCAGGCAGTTGAACAGAGTGGATTTGCCGGATCCATTGGGGCCGATCACGCCCAGGATCTCCCCCTCGGCGACCTGGAACGACACGCCATTGACCGCCCGCACGCCGCCGAAATGGCGGTGCAGGTCGCGCGCCTCCAACACCGGCGTCACGGCTTGCCCCGGGCGCGCGCCACGGCGCGTTCCGCCAGCCCCACCAGCCCTTCGGGCGAGAACACCAGCAGCAGGATCACCGCAGTGCCGTAGATCACCAGGTAGTAATCCTTGAGGAAGCGCAGCCATTCCGGCAGCAGCACGGCCACCAGCGCACCCAGATACGGCCCCAGGAACGAGCCCGATCCGCCCACCACCACCATCAGCAGCAAGCTGAACGAAAGCGTCAGCGCGAACGGCGTCGGCTCGATATATTGCACCAGCGGCGCGAACAGCGCGCCGGCCACACCGCCCAGCGCGGCGCCGATGGCGAAAGCGAGCAGCGTGTAGTCCCGCACCACCACGCCCAGGCTGGCGGCGCGCACCGGGTTCTCGCGCAGGGCAACGAAGGCGCGGCCCCAGGGCGAGCGCAGCAGCCACCAGGCGCCGAAACTCACCGCCGCCAGCACGAACAGACACAGCAGCAGATAGCCCCGCCCGCTGGTGAATCCGGCCGGCCGGTGGATATGGTCGATACCGTAGATACCGCCCGTCAGCCACGCCTCGTTGCGGAACACCAGAAAGGCGATGGTTGCCAGCGCCAGGGTGACGAACGCCAGGTAATGCCCCTGCACGCGCAGCGCCGGAAACCCGAGCAGCACGCCGAGCGCAAAACACAGCCCCGCCCCCAGCGCCAAAGTGGCGCCGAACGGCCAGCCATGCGGCAGCAGGATCGCGGTGGTATAAGCTCCAACGCCAACAAAACTCGCCTGCGCCAGCGAGATCTGCCCGGCATAGCCCAGGGTCAGATTCAGCCCCGTCGCGGCGATGGTGTACACCGCCCAGAGCGACAGCAGATAGACGATATAGGGCGAGGTCAGCAGCCCGAGCGCCCCGGCCGCCACGACCAGACCCAGCGCGCCGGCCAAGTTGGCGTGATCGCGGCTCATACGCGGCGTTCCTCGCGCCGGCCCAGGATCCCTTCGGGGCGGAACAGCACGAACAGGATCAGCAGCAGCATCGGCACCGCGTCGCGCCATTGGTCGGGGCCGAAAGTAGCCGCGAAGGTTTCGGTCACCCCCAGCACCAGCCCGCCTACCACCGCCCCGCGCACCTGGTTGAATCCGCCGACGATCGCGGCCGAAAACGCCGACAGGCCGATGCCGATGCCGTTGTTGAACTTCACCAGATAGATCGGCGAGATCAGCAGCGCCGCCAAGGTCACCAAGGCAGCATTGATAAGGAAGGTAATCAGGATCATCCGCGCGACGTCGATGCCGAGCAGCACCGCGACCTGCGGGTTCTGCGCGCTGGCCTGAATCGCCCGTCCGGTGCGGGTGCGGCCGAGGAACAGGTTAAGCGCCACCACCGCCGTGATCGCCACCGCCAGCACGATCAAGCTCTGCCAGTCCAGGAATATCGGCCCCCAGTCGATCCCGCCATTGATGCCGGGGAACGGGAACGCCTCCCCGCCCGCCGCGTCAAGCAGCCCGTTCTGGATCACGATCGACAGCGCCATGGTAGCGATCGCCAGCTGCAACGAGCCGTGCTTCAGCATCGGATCGACCAGCGCGCGCTTGAACAGCAGTCCCAGCACCAGACACGCCACCACCAGCGCCGCCAACACGCCCACCCAGAGCGGAAGGCCCAGCCCGCGCACGCCCAGCATGACGAAGGCCGGCACCACGACGAAATCGCCCTGGGCGAAGTTCACCGTTTGCGAGCCTTGCCACAGCAACGAGAATCCGGTCGCGATCAGCGCGTAGATTGCGCCGATCGCGAGGCCGGAAACCAGGACCTGCGCGAGCAGACCCACCATCAGGTCAGGACTTCTTCGGCGGCACGAAGCGCAGCACCTGCTGCTTGCCGCCAACGACCTTAATAAGATAGCCGCCGTTGTCGATATCGCCATTGGCGAACACGTTCATCGGCAGCAGGATGCCAGGCTCGGTGTTCGGCGAGATACTCATCCCGTGCAGGGTCGCGGCCAGCTTGTGCGGATCGGCCTTTCCCATCTTGTCCACCGCCGCCTTCAGCATCCACACCGCCATGTAACCCTTGATCGCGTTGTGGTCGGGGTGGGTATGATACTTCGCCTGGAAGCGCTTGACGAAATTCCGCACCGCCGGCACCGGCGAGCCGGTGGCGATGCCGGAAAACGCAACCACGCCATTGGCCGCGCCGCCGGCGAGACGAATGGTTTGCGCGTCCATCGCCGAACTGCCGCCGACGATCGCCGCCTTCACGCCCATCTGGCGGAACTGTTTCAGGAAGCGGGCGTTCTCTTCCTCATGCGCATAGAGAAACACTGCGTCCGCACGGGCAGCCCGCAGCTTCAGAATATCCGGGGCGAAGCTGACCTGACCGACCTCGCTTGGGATATCGGCCACCACCTGCATCCCGGCCGCCTTCGCGTCCTTCACGAACAGATCGTGCCCGCTCTTGCCGAAATCGTCATTCGCCCAGGCCACGGCGACCCGCTTGGCGTGAAGCACATTCTTCAGATAGGCAATGACCGGTGGAACCGTCTGCGCCTGACCCAGCGAAGTGCGGAACAGATACGTGTCGCCGCGCGCGGTCAGGTTGTCGGCTTCGCCGCCCATGATCTCGGTCACGCCAGCCTGCTGGGTCAGTGCCTCATCGACGATCACGGAGCCGGAATAGACCGGGCCCAGGACCGCGAACGGATGCCCGTCCAGCGCCTTCTGGATCACCGCGCGGGAGACCGACGGGTTGGTCTGGGTGTCATAGGCGGTGCCATGCAGCTTGTGGCCGCGAATACCGCCCTTGGCGTTGACGTCGTCGATCGCCATCATCACCGCGTCGCGCCACAGCACGCCGACGGTGGCACCGGATCCCGAAAGCTCAGCAGGAACGGCGATCTCAAGCGTGGATTTGGCGGCGTGCGCGGCGGGCGCGGCAAGCGCGGCCAGCGCCGCGGCGCCGCAGCCGAGTGCCAGGCGGGTGAAAACGGAACGCATGGACGAGTCCTTCCGGTTGAGATGAGGGGCGGGACACACGCCACCCCTCGCTCCGGCCAGGGCAACGGCCCATGGCCATGCCGGCCGGGCCGACCTGGACGCCGCCCCGTTGGTCGGGGCATATCCTGGCGTCGGGCCGGTATGTCAAGGGCGCATTGCCGGCGTCCGGACCTGTGGTACCCTGCCGCCATGCGCCTGCTCACGCCCCTGCCCCAGGATGACCTCCGCGACGTGCCCGAAGCCGCCCGCGTTGCCGAGGCCGCCGGGTATGACGGGCTGACCACGGCCGAGAACAAGCACGATCCGTTCCTGGCACTGGCGGTGGCCGGGGTGGCGACGGAACGAATTGGCCTCGAAACCTCGGTCGCCATCGCCTTCCCGCGCAGCCCGATGGTGGTGGCGAATGCGGCCTGGGATCTGCAAATCGCCTCGCGCGGACGATTCGTGCTGGGAATCGGACCGCAGATCCGCCCGCATAACGAACGCCGCTTCTCGGTTCCGTGGTCGGCGCCGGCGCCGCGACTGCGCGATTACGTGCACAGCCTGCGCGCGATCTGGACCGCGTGGGAGACCGGCGGGAAACTGGCGCATGAAGGCCCGCATTACCGCTTCACCTTGATGCCGCCCTATTTCGTGCCGCCGTCGCTGCATCTGCCGATGGTACCGATTACCTTGGCCGCGGTGGGGCCACACACGTTGCGACTGGCCGGCGAGGTGGCGGACGGGGTGCGTCTGCACGGGTTCTGCACCCGTGCCTATCTGGACCAGGAGATTCTACCTCGGCTCGACGAAGGGCGCGCCCGGTCCGGGCGGACGCGCGCGAGCTTCCAGGTGATCGGCGGCGGCTTCGTCGCCACCGGCGCCGACGACACGGCGGTGGCGCGCGCGGTCGAGGTGGCGCGCGGGCGCATCGCCTTCTACGGCTCCACCCCCGCCTATTGGCCGGTGCTCGACCTGCACAACCTGGGTGAGCTTGGCCGGAAGCTGAACGCGATGACGCGAGCCGGACAATGGGCCGGAATGCCGCGCGAGATCTCCGACGATGTGGTGGCGCTGTTCACCGCGATCGGACGCCATCAGGACCTGGCGCGCGCCGTCGCCGATCGCTTCGGCCGCGAGATCGACGCGCTTGCCCTGCCCGCCGGGCTGCCGCCCGATCTGCTGGGGGAATTGCGGGCGCTGCCCACCCGTTTCACCGGCTACGACCGCCCCTGGCCCGAGGCCACGCCGTGAGCCGCAACTACCCGATCGGCCCCGGCCGCGACAAAAGTCACGAAAGGCGCACATGACGCACAAACTATACCCCGATTTCGCTGCCGCCGTGGCCGACATCCCGAACGGTGCGACGATCGCCTTCGGCGGCTTCGCCATGCCCGGCACCCCGTTCAACCTGATTGCCGCGCTGGTGCAACAAGGCGCCCGCGACCTGACCCTGATCGCCAACACAACCGGCGGCGCGCAGCAACCGCGCATGCCCGATATAGGCATGCTGGTGGAGCGCGGCCAGGTGCGGAAAGTGATCTGCGCCTTCACCGCGGCCACCCGCGCTTCGGACGTGTTGCCGTTCACAAAACATTACGAATCCGGCGCGGTCGAGGCCGAACTGGTCCCCCAGGGCACGCTGGCCGAGCGCCTGCGCGCCGCCGGCGCCGGCATCCCCGCCTTCTACACTCCGACCGCCGTCGGCACCGAGCTCGCCGAGGGCCGCGAAACCCGCGTGATCAACGGCCGCACATATCTGCTGGAATACGCGCTGCCGGTCGATTACGCGTTCCTCCGCGCCCGCCGCGCCGATACCGAGGGCAATCTGCAATTCCACCGCGCACAGCGCAATTTCAATCCGGTCATGGCAACCGCCGCCACCATTGCGATCGTCGAGGTCGAAGAGCCAATCCTACAAGCAGGTGCCATCGATCCCGACGCCGTTCACACCTCCGGCATCTTCGTCCAGCGTCTGGTGCAGATCCCGCCCCCGCCCACCGGCCTCTGGCCGCAGAAGCGCCAGGAGCGCGCCGCACGATGAGCGAGACCCCGATGAGCACCACCCCGACAAGCGCCGCCCTGGGTTTCACCCGCCAGCAGATGGCCGACGCCATCGCCGCACGCTTCCAGGATGGCTGGATCGTCAACCTGGGCGTCGGCATTCCGACGCTTTGTTCCAATACGGATATATCGCCGCGCCGCGTGATCTATCATGCCGAGAACGGCGTGATCGGCTACGGCCCGGTCGCCGCGCCGGGGGAAGAAGACCTTGATCTGGTCAACGCCGGCGGTCAGAACGTCACGCTCCGCCCCGGCGCCGCGGTGGTGCACCATGCTGACAGTTTCGCCATCATCCGTAGCGGCCGCATCGATGTCACGGTGATGGGCGCCTACGAGGTCGCGGCCAACGGCGATTTCGCCAACTGGAAGATCGGCGGCGCCAAAGGCGGCGGCATCGGCGGGGCGATGGACCTCGCCGCCAGCGCCAAACGTGTGTTCCTGATCCTGGAGCACGCCACGCGCACCGGTGCCCCGCGCCTGATCCCGCGTTGCACCCTGCCGGTCACGGCGCGCGGCGTGGTGCGGCTGGTGGCGACCAATCTGGGCCTGTTCGAACCCGCCGGTGAGGGTTTCCGCGTGATCGCCCTCGCTCCCGGCATCACCCGCGCGGACGCCGCCGCCGCCACCGGCTCTGCGTTGCTGGACTAGGTCGGATGCAACGCCCGCAACCAACCAGCCGCCTGCCCGCGGCCCGCCTGGCCGCAGCCGCCGGGCGGTTGGACGAAAGCCTGGCGCAGTATGCCGAGCTGCTCGGCCGCGAGCCGATGAACGCCGCGCTGTTCGCCGAGATGATGAGCGTGCGCGCGCAATGGCTGACCTTGCGCGGCGCCACCGAGACGTTGCAACAGACGCGCGACGCCAACGTGCTGGCCGGCCGCCAGGCACTCGCGGCCCTGCGCGCCGACCCGGCTCTGGCCGATCCCAAGCGGCTGGAACGCCACGGCGCGACCGTCTATTCGCAGCACGACGAGGACGGGATGATCGCCGAGAT
>DAHWDR010000350.1:0-1808 GCA_027330745.1 Acetobacteraceae bacterium
TATCGATCAGATCGCCGATCCGGACACGGACCTGCCGCACATGGTCCCGTCCGCGGGGCGGTTTGCGAAGCTGATCGGCGCGCTGGGCGTGTCCAATACCGCGCGCGTGGTGTTCTACGACCAGAAGGGCCTGGCATCGGCGGCGCGCGGCTGGTGGCTGATGGGCCTGTTCGGGCACGACGCCGCTTCGGTGCTGGATGGCGGGCTGCCGAAATGGCGCGCCGAGGGGCGCGCGTGCGCCGCCGGCGCCGAACCGCCGCCGCCCGCCGCCAGCTTCCGCCCGCATTTCCGCCCGACGCGGCTGCGCGGGATCGGCGACATGCTGCACAATATCGAAACGCACTCCGAACTGGTCCTGGACGCGCGCGCCGCCGGCCGTTTTGCCGGCACCGCGCCGGAACCGCGGCCCGGGATGCGCGCCGGACGCATCCCCGGTTCGGCCAACCTGCCCTACACCGAGATTCTTGAACCGGACGGCACGTTCCGCGCACCCGCGGCCCTGCGCGCGCGTTTTGCCGCCGCAGGCATCGACGGCACCCGCCCGGTGGTCACCAGCTGCGGCAGCGGGGTCTCGGCCTGCATCCTGACCTTGGGGATGCAGCTTGCCGGCCTGCCGCCGGCGGCGGTGTATGATGGATCCTGGAGCGAATGGGGCGCGCATCCGACCGTCCCCGTGGAGAGCGACGCGGCATGACCGACCATCCCGAAAAACACGGCTTCCGTACCCGCCTGTCCCATGCCGGCCGCGCCGGCAAGCGGGTGCACGGTTTCGTCAATCCGCCGCTGCTGCGCGGTTCGACCGTGCTCTATCCCACCATGAAGGACCGCGTCGCGCTGGCCGCGCAGCGCGGCGCGCAGGTGCTGACCTATGGGCTTGGCGGCAGCGAGACGCATTGGGCGCTTGCCGACATGATCGCCGAGATCGAGGGCGGCACGCATAGCTTCATCGTCGGCTCGGGCCTGGCCGCGGTCACGGTGCCGCTGCTGGCGTATCTGAAAGCGGGCGATCACTGCCTGATGCCCGACAGCGTGTATGGTCCGGCGCGCAATTTCGCCACCGGAATGCTGACGCGGTTCGGCGTGGAAACCAGCTTCTACCGCCCGGATATCGACGCGGCGGAGCTGACCGCGCTAATGCGCCCCAACACCACCGTGGTCTATACCGAAAGCCCCGGCAGCCACACATTCGAGATCCAGGACATCCCGGCACTGGCCCGGGTGGCGCACGCGCATGGCGCCAAAGTGCTGATGGATAACACCTGGGGGTTCCATTATTTCCAGCCCTTCGCGCATGGCGTGGATGTGTCGATCCAGGCGCTCACGAAATACGCTGGCGGACATTCCGATCTGCTGATCGGCAGCATCACCGTGGCTGACGATGCGGAATGGAAACGCCTGCATGCCACCGCCGGCGCGCTGGGTCAGTACGCCAGCCCGGATGATTGCTGGCTGTGCCTGCGCGGCCTGCGCACGCTGGCGGTGCGGCTGGAGGCGCAGATGCGCGCCGGCATCGCGGTGGCGGAATGGCTGCGCGACCGCGACGAGATCGCGGAAGTCCTGCATCCCGCCCTGCCCGGCGCGCGCGGCCACGATCTGTGGAAGCGCGATTTCACCGGCGCGTGTTCGTTGTTCGGCGTGGTGTTCCAGCCGGAGTACGCGCCCGAGGCCACGCACGCGATGGCCGAAGCGCTGGAACTGTTCGGCATCGGCGCCTCGTGGGGCGGATATGAGAGCCTGGCGCTGCCCACCACCGGATTCGTCACCCGCACCGCCGGCGGGGCGGCGTTCGCCGGACCGCTGATGCGGCT
>DAHWDR010000283.1:0-1507 GCA_027330745.1 Acetobacteraceae bacterium
TGAAGCTGTCGCAGAAATCCGGCCGGCCGGTGAAGATGATGATGACGCGGGAAGACGTGTTCCGCGCCTCCGGCCCGACTTCGGGCGCGGTGATCGAGGTGAAACTCGGCGCCAGGCGCGACGGGACGATCGTCGCCGCGCGCGAGATCCTGAAATTCCAGGCCGGCGCCTTCGCCGGATCGCCGATCGGGCCGGGCTGCATGTGCGGCGTGGCGCTCTATGACATCGCGAATGTCGAAGTCGTGGGCTACGATGTCGTTTCTAACCGCCCGAAGGTTGCGGCGTACCGGGCGCCGGGCGCGCCGATCACCTCGTTCGCGATCGAAAGCGCGATGGACGACCTGGCCCGCAAGCTTGGCATCGATCCGCTGGTGCTGCGCGAGATGAACGGGGTGCGCGACGGCTCGAAGACCCATTACGGCGTGACGCACAAGGATATCGGCTTCCTGCCAGTGCTGGAAGCGGCGCGCAACCACCCGCACTGGAAGGCGCCGCTTGCGCCCGGCCAGGGACGCGGAATCGCCTGCGGGTTCTGGTTCAACATCGGCGGCGAATCCTCGGGCGCGGTGCATGTGAACGAAGACGGGTCGGTCTCCGTCGTCTCCGGCAATCCCGATATCGGCGGCTCGCGCGCTTCGATGGCGATGATGGCGGCCGAAGTGCTGGGCCTGCCGGTCGAGCAGGTGCGCCCGATCGTGGGCGATACCGGATCCATCGGCTTCTCGTTCCTGACCGGCGGCTCACGCGTGACCTTCGCCACCGGCATGGCCGTGACCCAGGCCGCCGAACGCGTGGTCGATCAGCTGAAATCCCGCGCCGCGCAGATCTGGGAAATCCCGGCCGAGGCGGTGGAGTGGAAGGACGGCAAGGCCTGGCCCGCGGGGCTGAACGCCGGCGCGTTCGAACCGCTGAGCCTGGCGCAGATCGCGCTGAAGGCCGGGCGCACCGGCGGGCCGATCAGTTCCGAAGTGTCGCTGAACGCCCAGGGTGCGGGGGCCGGGTTCGGCTGCCACATCTGCGACGTGGAGGTGGACCGCGAAACCGGCCACGTGAAGATCCTGCGCTACACCGCGATCCAGGATGTCGGCAAGGCGATCCACCCGGCTTACGTGGAAGGCCAGATCCAGGGCGGCGCGGCGCAAGGCATCGGCTGGGCGCTGAACGAGGAATATATCTACGATCGAAACGGCAAGCTGGAAAATGCCGGATTCCTCGACTACCGCGTCCCGGTTGCGTCCGATCTGCCACCGATCGAAGCGGTGATGGTCGAAGTGCCCAATCCGCGCCACCCGTTCGGCGTGCGCGGCGTGGGTGAGGTGCCGATCGTCCCGCCGATGGCCGCGGTCGCGAACGCGATTCGCGCCGCCGCCGGGGTGCGCATGGCGGACCTGCCGATGTCGCCGCCGCGCATCCGCGCCGCGTTGGACGCGGAGTCCGGTGCCGACTGAATGCCTGTTGTCGTGTTTGCGGGCGCGGAGCTCTCCCGGCTAGCCGGGGGAGCGACCTC
>DAHWDR010000306.1:0-3157 GCA_027330745.1 Acetobacteraceae bacterium
ACTGCTGAGGAGGCATCTTTGACTGGGATGTCGCCGAAGCGCGCCTGGCGGAGCTGAACGCCGGCGCCGAGGACCCCGCGCTGTGGAACGATGCCGCGCGCGCCCAGAAGCTGATGCGCGAGCGCAATCTGTTGGCCGGGCGGATGGACGGCGTGCGCCGGCTGGAAGCCGATGTCGGCGACGCGGTGGAATTGATCGGCCTGGCCGAGGCCGACAACGACGTCGCCCTGGTCGCGGAGGGCCTGGCGTCCTTGCGCGCGCTCGCCGCCGAAGCGAAGCGGCGCGAGATCGAAAGCCTGCTTTCGGGCGAAGCCGACGGCAATGATTGCTATGTAGAAATCAACGCCGGCGCCGGCGGCACCGAGGCGCAGGACTGGGCCGAGATGCTGCTGCGCATGTACATGCGCTGGGCCGAGGCGCATGGCTACAAATCCCTGCTTCTGGAAGCAAGCGAAGGCGAACAGGCCGGCCTGAAATCGGTGACCTTGCAGGTCACGGGTCCGAATGCTTATGGTTGGCTGAAAACCGAGGCTGGGGTGCACCGGCTGGTTCGCATCAGCCCGTTCGACGCCAACGCCCGCCGCCAGACCAGTTTCGCCAGCGTCTGGGTGTACCCGGTCGTGGACGACACGATCGACATCGAAATCCGCGACGCCGATCTGAAGGTGGATACCTACCGGTCGTCGGGGGCCGGCGGGCAGCACGTGAACAAGACCGAAAGCGCGATCCGTATCACGCATGTCCCCAGCGGGATCGTCGTCGCCTGCCAGACCGACCGCAGCCAGCACCGGAATCGCGCGATCGCAATGGAGATGCTGAAGGCGCGCCTGTACGAGCAGGAATTGCAGCGGCGCGAGGCAGTGGCGACGGCGGTGGAGAACGCCAAGACCGAGATCGGCTGGGGGCATCAGATCCGCAGCTACGTTCTGGCGCCGTATCAGATGGTGAAGGACCTGCGGACCGGCGTGGAGACGGGCAACCCGGACGCGGTGCTGGATGGGGCTTTGGACCCGTTCATGGCGGCTTCGCTCGCGGCGCGGGTGGGTGCGACGCGGTCGGAAGCGAGCGCACAAGCGCGATAAGAGCGGGGTTTTACCCGTCAGGACGGCGACCAGGGTCGATCGCGCGGACGCTGATGATCGTCTCTTCCAGCATATCCAGACGGTCTTGCCCCCAGAAAATCTCGCCTGCGAACACGTAAAACGGGGAGCCGAATACGCCGGCGGTCAGGGCGCGCGTGGTGTTGCCGCGGTATTCGGCCCGCACCGCTTCGGTGGCGGCGTCGGCCAGCAAGGTCGCCGCGTCCAATCCGTGCTGCGTGGCCAGCGCGACCAGCGTCCCGGGATCGGCCGGATTTGCGTCCTCGGCCCAGATCGCGGCCATCACCGCGTTGACGAAATCCGCCACCGGCCAACCGCGGCGCTGAGCGGCGATCTCCATGCACGAAGCGAGATCGATGTCGCCCGGGAAATAGCGTGGCTCGATATTGACCTGGATACCGAGTCGCGTGCTCCAGCGCTTCAGTTCGGCAATCCGGTACGCCTGACGCTGCCAGGACCGCTCACCGAGCAGTACGCCGCCGCTCGCGGCATAGACGTCCGGCAGGCGCATCGGGATGTGGTTGATCCGCAGACCGTGGCGGGCCGCCATTTGGGTGAAGCGGGCGCCGCCGAGATAGGCCCAATCGGATAGCAGCCAATGATAGTAGTCGATATGGTCGGTGTCGGACATGGCGTGGATCCTCCCCAGAGACCAACATTCCGGAACAATTCTAACCATACCGTTCTGTCCATGATCTGACAAGGAACGTTCGCTCCGGCGCCGATCAGGTCCGGTCAGTCCGCTTCCAGCAGCGCCTCGAAGGTGATGCAGATCGGGTTTTCGTCCGGCGCCAGCGCGCCCTCGGTGACGCGGCCGGCGCCATCGACCACGGCCAGGTCCAGTGCCGCCGTCAAAGCGCCGTCCGGCCCCGGGGCGATCCGGCCCGACCGCACCAGGACCTCGGTGGCCGGATCGTCCACCGTCCGCCCGTCGGCGAAACGCGCCCCGATCAGACTACCCAGGCTGCCGCGGAGCGTGGCTGCGCGCAATTCGTGCCGGGCGCATAGTGCGACCAGCGCCATCCCCAGATCCTGGTTCGGCCGCAGTCGCGCCAGGATCAGCCGCAGCCCGTCGCCGGATGCCGGGCCTTCCGCCACCGGTTGAAACAGCGGGAAATTCGTCTCCGGATCGGGGGCTACCGTGATCGTCGCCGCGCGCGTGGCCCAGGCCCGCGCGCGGGCGGGGCCAGCCAGGAACGTCTCCTCCGGCAGCATATGCCCGCCGCGGCGCGTGCCGTCGGGTTCGGTCCAGACGCCATGGCAATGCACGAAGGGCTTGCCGTCGCGCCAACCGAAGGTGGCGTTGGCGTAGTCCACCATGGTGGGACGAGCGGGGTCGCCGGCAGGCTCATGCGGATCGGAGAACCAAGCGACATGAGCGGAATCGCGCGGCGGGCCCGGCAAGACGTAGCGGAAGGGGCGCAGCGCAGCGGGGCCGAAAGCAATTGCTCCGGCGCGCATGCCCGCCGCGATCAACGGGGCCGTCAGCGCGGTGATCAGGTCTGCGCCGGCGGTGAGTTCGTAGCCCTTCATCACGCCGCCCACCGCGACGCTGAGAGTCCGTTCCGCCGGTGCCGGCCCGGGCTGGACCAGGTGGCGCATCAGCGGCCCACTGCGTAGCCCTGCATCCCGCGCGGATTAGCCCCGGCGCGAAGCTGCCCGGCCTCGATCCGCGTCGCCGACAGGCGGCCTTCCGACCAGTCCTCGCCCTTTTCCGCCAGGTGGCCGCGGGCGCGCAGATCGGTCAGGACTGAGTCGTCGAACCGTCCCTCGATCACCAGCTTGCCCGGGCGCGCGGCGCGCGGCCAGAAGCTGGAGGTGAAATGTTCGGAATGGAACGAAGGCAGGTCGATCGCCTCCTGGATGTTGCAGTTGTGATGCACCATCCGCAGGAAGAAGATCGTCTGCCACTGGTCCTGCTGATCGCCGCCAGGAGTGCCGAAGGACATCCACGCCCGCCCGTCGCGCAGCGCCATGCTGGGCGACAAAGTGGTGCGGGGCCGTGCCCCGGGATGCAGGCTGGCCGCCAGCCCCGGTTGCAGCCAGAACATCTGCCC
>DAHWDR010000319.1:0-3045 GCA_027330745.1 Acetobacteraceae bacterium
TGGCGGGTTCTCCGGTGCCACCACCGCCAATTCGATCTTCGATGTCCTGACCTACTCGAGTATCTCGGTCAGCGGGTTCCAAAGCAGCTTCTGCGGCTGGCATGACTCCACCAATTCCGGCAAAACCTCGCTCGGCACCCAATACGGCCTCATCGGCGATCCCACCATCGGCGGCGGCTGCACCGCGCAGTCCATCAGTCCGAACGGAAACGCAGCTGCCGACGCCATGGCCAGCGTCATCGCGCATGAGACGTTCGAGACGATCACCGATCCGCTCGCGACCGCGTGGTGGGACAGCGCGTCGGCGTCGGGTGGTAGCAACACCGGCGGGTTCGAAAACGGCGATATGTGCAATTTCAACTTCGGCACCACGTATAATCCGGGCAACGGGTCGCAGGCCAACGTAAACCTGAACGGAACTAATTATTTGCTGCAACAGCAATGGCTTAACCAAGGCGGCGGACAGAATTATACCGGCGGCAAATGCGTTACCAGCCTGGCGCTGTCCGCGCCAACATCTACGCCGGAACCGGGAACGATCGCGATCCTGGCCTCGGCCCTGATCGGTCTCGGCCTGATCCGTCGCCGCGCCGCCTGACCCGCGCCACCCTCATCACCGGCGCTGCCTCCGGGATCGGCGCCGCGCTCACCCGTCGGCTCGCCGCGCCCGGTTACGCCCTCGCCCTGCACACCCGCGCCAATACCGCCGGCCTCGCCGCCACCGCGGCCACCGCCCGGGCAGCCGGAGCGGAAACCCTCGTGCTGACCGGCGATCTTGCCGATCCCGCCACCCCGGATGTGCTGATCGCCGCCACGCTGGCCCGATTCGGCCGGCTGGATGCGCTCGTCGCCAATGCCGGCTATGCCGACCGCACGCCGACCGCGGATGTGTCGGACGCCGCGCTCGAGCGCGCCCACCAGACCCTGCTGGCCAGCTTTCACCGCCTGGTGCGCGCGGCACTCCCGGCGCTGCGGGACGCGGACCGCCCGGCGATCCTGGCGGTCTCCGCCTTCGGTGCCCACGTCATCCGCCCCGGCCTGCCATTGTTCCCCGCCACCGCCGCGGCCAAGGCCGGGTTGGAGGTCCTGATCCGCAGCCTCGCGGTCGAACTCGCGGCCGACGGCATCGCCGTCAACGCCGTGATCCCGGGCTTCATCCGCAAGGATGCCGGCACCCAGGCCGCGCTCGACAAGGCCACCGCCGCGCGCCAGGCCGAGGCGATCCCGCTCGGCCGCCTCGGCACCCCGGACGAGGTCGCTGCCGCCATCGCCTTCTTCCTCTCGCCGCAGGCAAACGGCATCACCGGCGCGCGGCTGGCAGTGGATGGCGGCCTGATCGCGGCGACTAGGCTCTTCCCCCAGCCCCCCGCGGCATGACAATTTGCGCCCCCCGCCCGGAGCCTCCGCCGTTGCCCGTTCCCGACCCCGCCGACGCCTTCAACCATGATCTTCTGTCCCGCATCCCGCTCGCCGCCCGCGCCATTCTGGACGTGGGCTGCGGCACCGGCGGGCTGCTCGCCGCGCACCGACCGCGCAATCCCGCCGCCCGGCTGCTGGGGATCGAGCAGGACCCCGAACAGGCCGATATCGCCGCGGGCCGCCTGGATGACGTCGCCTGCGCGGATGTGGAGACAGACCCGTTCCCGTTCGATCCCGACACGCAGTTGGACTGCATCCTGTATGGCGACGTGCTGGAACATCTGCGCGACCCGCTGGCAGTGCTGCGCGCCCATGCCGCGCGCCTGGCGCCGGACGGCACCGTGATCCTGTGCGTTCCGAACCTGGAGCATTGGAGCTTCGCGGCCCGCCTGCTGTCCGGCACCTGGCGCTACGAGCCGCAGGGGCTGTTCGATACCGGCCACCTGCGCTGGTTCACGCTCGATTCGATGGGCACGCTGCTGAACGAGGCCGGGCTGGTGCCGCTGGACGTATCCCCGCGGATCTTCGACGCGGCCGCCGCCGAGGCCTTCGCTGCTGCCCTGACCCCCGCGCTGACCGCGTTGCGGATCGACCCGCAAAGCTATCGCCAGCGCAGCGCGCCGCTGCAATTCGTCTGGCGGGCGCGGCCGAAGCCGCGTGGGCGGGTGTCCCTGGTCGGCACCATGCTGGCACCGGTGGGCGGCGTGTCGCACGTCCGGGTGGTCGAACCCATGGCGGCGCTGGCGACCGACCCTGAGCTATCGCAGCGCCTGTTGCCACTGCAGGACATTCCGGAAGCGGGCCGCGATGGCGCGCAGATTTGCATCCTGCACCGCCCGGTCCTGGCCGGGCGCGAGGGGGCCGCAGTGCTGCGCCACCTGACGGCACGCAACTGGCTGGTGGTGACCGAGTTCGACGACCACCCGGATTTCTTCGCCCGCCAGGACACCGATGCCCTGACCTTCGCCGGCGTCCATGCGGTGCAGACCAGCACCGAAGCGCTGGCCGATATCCTGCGTCCCCGTAATCCGGACGTGGCGGTGTTCCCCAACGCCATCGCCACCCTGCCGGAGCCGGTGAATTTCACCGATCCGGATCATCTGACCCTGTTTTTCGGCGCGCTCAACCGCGAGCGCGACTGGGAGGGGCTGACCGGGGCGCTGAACGCGGTGGCTGCGGTGGCCGGGGATCGGCTGCGATTCTCGATCGTCCACGACCGCGCTTTGTTCGACGCGCTGGACACGCCGCACAAGAGTTTCACCCCACTCTGTGATTACCCGACCTATCTGCGCTTGCTCGGTCAGGCCGAGATCGCGCTGATGCCGCTTGCCGATACCGCGTTCAACCGCGCCAAATCGGATTTGAAATTCATCGAGGCCGGGGCCTGCCGCGTTGCGCCGCTGGCCAGCCCCGTCGTGTATGGCGCCAGCGTGGCCGACGGGCGCACCGGGTTGCTGTTCACCGATGCCGATAGTCTGCGCGCGCGCCTGCTGCACCTGATCGCGATGCCGGAACTGGCACGGGCTCTGGCCGACGCTGCGCGCGCCTATGTGGCGCGCGAACGGATGCTGGCCGGGCAGGTGGCGCCGCGAATCGCCTGGTATCGGTCGCTATGGGCGCGCCGGG
>DAHWDR010000327.1:0-3542 GCA_027330745.1 Acetobacteraceae bacterium
TGCGTTCAGCATGAAGGCGAAATCCTCGCCGCCCATGGTGGGGGCGGCCATCGGGATCACATGCGCGTCCCCCGCCACGGCGCGGGCGGCGCGACGAGCCAGCTCGGTCGCCTCCGGGTCGTTCACCGTGGCCGGCACGATGCGCAGGAAATTGACCTCGGCCGCGGCACCGAAGCTGGCGGCGATGCCGGTGGCCAGGCGCCGGACGCCGGCTTCCAGCAGGTCGCCCGTTTCGGGTTTGAACCAGCGGGCGGTGCCCTTCATGAACACCGATTCCGGGATCACGTTGAAGCCCTGCCCGCCGATGATATGTCCGATCGTGACCACGCCGCTGTCCAGCGCATCCAGGTTGCGCGCGACGATGCTCTGCAACGCGGTGACGATCTGCGCCGCCACCACCACCGGATCGATCCCATGATCGGGATGCGCGCCATGCGCGCCCTTGCCGGTGACGGTGATCTCGATCACCGCCACCGCCGCCATCATCGGGCCTTCGCAGCAGGTGAACGTGCCCGCCGCGACCGACGGCCAGTTATGCAGACCGAACACGCGCTCCATCGGGAAGCGTGTGAACAGGCCTTCGCGCACCATCAGATCGGCGCCACCGGCGCCTTCCTCGGCGGGCTGGAAAATCACATACACGGTGCCATCGAAATTGCGCGTCTCGGCCAGATACCGCGCCGCCCCCAGCAGCATCGCGGTATGCCCGTCATGGCCGCAGGCATGCATCACGCCGGGATTGCGCGACGCATGCGAGAGCCCGGTCGCTTCCTCGATCGGCAATGCATCCATATCGGCCCGCAGCCCGATCGCCCGATCGCCTGTCCCGCGCCCGCGGATGACCCCCACCACGCCGGTGCGCGCCAGGCCGGTGACCACCTCATCGACGCCGAACTCGGTCAGCAATCCCTGCACCAGCGCGGAGGTCCGTTTCTCCTGCAATCCCAGCTCGGGATTGGCATGCAGGTCCCGCCGCCACGCGGTCATATCCGCATGGAACGCGGCAATCCGGTTCAGAACGGGCATGGGCGCTCCTGCGCTGCTTCAGTGGTTCGTGAAAGTGCTTGCGAGTCCCTGGGCCAGCGACACCGGCTCGACCCCCAGCATCGCACGCATCGGACCGATATCGAAGGCCTTGTCCTCCGATAGCCGGCGCAGCTCGGCGCGGCTGATCGTGGGCAGACCTGGCAAGAGACGCGTAAGCGGAACCAGCAGGTGCAGCGGCAGGGCGGGTACGGAAACAATCCGCGGCGGGCACAAGCCGGCGGCGGCGGCCACGGCGCGGACGAAATCGGCGTAGGCCAGCGGCTCGGGGCCCGCGATCGTGATGCCGACCGGACCGGGCCAGGGCTGGGCCAGCGCGGCCAGGATGGCGCGTGTCACGTCGTCCTGAAAGATCGGCTGCGCCAGCGCCCGCCCGCCCTGGGGCAGCGGCACGAGCGGCGCGCGGCGCGGCAGCAGGCGGCGCAGCAGCGCGGCCAGACGTTGCACGTTATCTTCCCCGGCCGCGCCGTAGATCATTGCCGGGTGCAGGATCGCGCCGGGTCGGCCGGAGGCGAGGAACGCGCGCTCCCCCGCGATCACCCCGCGCGCGTGCGCATCCGGCCAGCGGGTGAATTTGCGGGTGCTGCCAAGGAACACGAATCGCGCGCCCGGCGGCGCGGCGGCCAGCACGGCCGGGACATTGCGGGCATGCGCGCAGCTGACCACCGCGACGGCATCGGCCAGCGAGGCGCGCACCGCGGCGGGGTCGGCCAGTTCCGCAAGCCGCGCCGCCCCCGGCAGGCCGGTCGCGGCCCAGCGCGCGGCGGAGCGGACGATCGGCACCGTCTCCACCCCCGCGGCGATCAATGCGCGGGTCAGCGCCTGGCCGGACCGGCCGGATGCGCCGATGACGTGCACCCGCCCCGGCAGCGCGGCCGGCGCCTCAGCGCAGGATAGCGAGATCGCAGCCTTCATCCGCCTGTAGCACCTGCTCCGCAACGATCCGGTCCCACCCACGGGCCGGAATGGCCGGCGGATGCCACGCGGCGCGGCGGGCGGCAAGTGTGCTTTCGTCCACCAACAGGTCCAGGCTGCGGTCCCGGACGGACAGCCGGACCCGGTCCCCGGTTTCCACCAGCGCAAGCGGGCCGCCGGCCGCGGCCTCGGGCGCGATATGCAGGACGATCGTCCCGAAGGCGGTGCCGGACATGCGGCAATCGCTCATGCGCACCATGTCCTTGATACCGGCCCGGGCGAGCTTGCGCGGGATCGGCAGGTAGCCGGCCTCGGGCATGCCGGCCGGGGATAGCGGGCCGGCATTTTTCAGCACCAGGATGTCGCGTTCGGTCACGTCCAGGGCCGGGTCGTCGATGCGGTCCGCCAGATCTTCCAGCCCGTCGAACACCAGGACGCGGGCTTCGGTCTCGAACAGGGCCGGCGTGGCAGCGCTGCGCTTGAGGATCGCGCCGCGCGGCGCGAGCGAACCGAACAGCGCGACCAGGCCGCCGACCGGTGACACCGGCTCGGCGCGGGCGCGAATATAGCGGCGATCGACAAAGACCGGCTCGCGCAGGCGTTCGCCGAGCGTGGTGCCGGTCACGTCGATCGTGTCGTGGTGCAGCAGGTCGCGCAGTTCCCACAGCAATGCGGGGACGCCGCCGGCGGCGTGGAAATCCTCCATATAGCCCTCGCCGGTGGGTTTCAGATCGACCAGGACGGGGGTGGTATCAGAGAGTTCGTTGAGCCGTTTCAGATCGACAGGGATCCCCCGCCGTCCGGCGATGGCGGTCAGGTGGATCAACGCGTTGGTCGATCCGCCGAGGGACAGCAGGACCCGCAGCGCGTTCTCCACCGCGTGCGCGGTAATGATCTGCGAGGGGCGGATCGGGTTGGCGACAAAGGCGGCGGCGCGGGCGCCGGCGTCCTCCGCGGCGCGCAGGCGTTCGGACAGCACGGCGGGAATCGCGGCGGTGTTGGGCGGCATCATGCCGAGCGTCTCGGCAATGCAGGCCATGGTGGAGGCGGTGCCCATGACCCCGCAGGTGCCGGCGGTGGTGGCGAGACGCTCCTCGATGCCGGCGATCTTCTCGGCGGAGACGCTGCCGGCGCGGTAGGCGGCCCAGTAGCGGCGGCAATCGGTGCAGGCCGAGAGGCGCTCGCCCTGGAACGGGGTGGCGAGCATCGGGCCAGTGACCAGCAGGATGGCGGGGACGTCGGCCGAGGCGGCGGCCATGAGCTGCGCCGGCACGGTCTTGTCGCAGCCGCCGATCAGCACCGCCGCATCCATCGGCTGGGCGCTGAGCATCGCTTCCGTGTCCAGCGCGGCGAGGTTGCGGTAGTGCATCGAGGTGGGAAACAGCGAGGGCTCGCACAGCGAAACGGTGGGGAACGCGAGCGGCAGCGCGCCGTTGGCCAGGACGCCGCGCTTGGTGGCTTCCACCAGGTCCGGCAGGGTGCGGTGGCAGTTGTTGTAGTCCGAGCCGGTATCGACGATGCCGACCACCGGCCGGTCCAGCATCGCCTGCGAGTAGCCCATGGATTTGGCGAAGGAGCGGCGG
>DAHWDR010000362.1:0-22263 GCA_027330745.1 Acetobacteraceae bacterium
CCGCTGGCGCTGAAACTGGGCTGCGGTTTCGTCATGCTGCGCAAGCGCGGCAAGCTGCCCGGGGAAACGCGCGGGCTGGACTACGCGCTGGAATACGGCTCGGACCGGATCGAGATCCAGGCCGATGCGGTCGCGCCCGGCCAGCGCGTGGTGGTGGTGGACGACCTGCTGGCCACCGGGGGAACGATGGCGGCCGGGATCGCGCTGCTGCGCGCGTCCGGCGCGATCGTGCCGGCGGTGGCGGCCCTGATCGAACTGACGTTCCTGGGCGGTCGGGCGCGGCTGGACGTGCCGTGCGAGGCGCTGATGTCCTACGATTCCTGACCGGCCACCCGGGTCCGGGTGCGCAGCGTCACGAATTCCTCCGCCGCGGTCGGGTGGATCCCGATCGTGCGGTCGAAATCGGCTTTCGTGGCCCCCATCACCAGGGCGATCGCCAGGCCCTGCATGATCTCAGGCGCGTCCTCACCCAGCATATGCGCGCCCAGGACGCGCTGGCTTGCCTGATCGACCACCAGCTTCATCAGGGATTTGCGTCCCCGGCCGGACAAAGCGTGGCGCATCGGGGTGAACTTCGTCACGTACACATCCACCGGCCCGCGCGCGGCGGCGGCTTCCTCGGTCAGCCCGACGGTTGCCAGCGGCGGGGTGGAGAACACCGCCGTCGGCACGTTCTCCAGCGAGATCCGCCGCGGCCGGTGGCCGAACAGGCTGTCGGCGAGCGCATGGCCCTCGGCGGTCGCGACCGGGGTCAGGTTCATCCGGTCCGTCACGTCGCCGATCGCGAAGATATGCGGCTGGGCGGTGCGCAGATGGGCGTCCACCACCACCGCCCCGGCTTCCGTGACCGCGACGCCGGCCTCGGCCAGGCCCAGATTGTCGGTGGCGGGGCGGCGGCCGGTGGCGAAGAAGATCAGGTCGGCGTCCAGGGTGGCGCCGGTATGTAGGGTCAGGCGGTGGCCGGACCCGGCGGGATCGATCCGTTCGGGGCGGGCGGAGGGGTGCAGCGTGATGCCTTGTGCGATCAGCGCCTCGGCCAGGGCTTCGCGCAGATCGGGGTCGAAGCCGCGCAGCGGCAGCGGCTGGCGATAGACCAGATCCACCGCCGCGCCGAGGGCGGCGAAGATGCCGGCGAACTCGACCGCGATATACCCGCTACCCAGGATCGCGACCCGCCGCGGCATCCGCGGCAGGTAGAACGCGTCGTCGGAGACGATGGCGTGCTCCGCCCCCGGGATCGCGAGCCGCGTCGGGTGGCCGCCGGTGGCGATGACGATGTGTTTCGCGGTGACCGTGTGCCCGCCCACATCCAGGCTGTGCGGGCCGGTCAGGCGCGCGCGGGCGTCGAAGATGGTGGCGCCGGCGCCGTCCAGCAGCTTGCGATACAGGCCGGACAGGCGTGAGATTTCCCGGTCCTTGGTGGCGAGCAGCTTGGTCCAGTCATGCGGACCTTTATGGATCTGCCAGCCGAAACCGGCGGCGTCGTCGGCCCAGGCGCCGTATTCCCCGGCCTGGACCAGCAGCTTCTTCGGCACGCAGCCGATATTGACGCAGGTGCCGCCCCAGAACCGGTCCTCGGCGATGGCGACGCGCGCGCCATGCCCGGCGGCGATGCGCGCGCAGCGCACCCCGGCCGAGCCGCCGCCGATGACAAAGAGATCGAAATCCATGCCGCGCGCTCCGAGCGTTTCCGGCCGATCAAGACCGAACTGGCGCGGGCGTGCAAGCGGCGCGGGCCGGGGCCGACTTGCTTTTCACCCCGATCCGCCAGCCGATGCGCTAGGCTGGGGCGATGTGGGACGAACCCTATCTGGAAACCTGCTGCCGCGCCGCGCTGCACCGGGTCGTGCTGGCCGGTGCCGCGGCGCGTCCGGCGGACAGCAAGGATGCGGCCTGTCTGGCGCGGCTGGGCGCGCGCGGCCTGGTGGCAACCCGCGCCGACGGGCGCTGTGTCGCCACCGACGCCGGCATGATCCAGCACGCCGCGCTGGTCATGCGAGCGGGGCCAGGCTGATACCGCCCGTCCCGGGCGCCACGCACAGGATGCGCGCGCCCTCGGCGCCCGAGACCATCACGATATCGCCCGCGGCCAGCATATCGGCCGCGTCGGCAAAGAAGCCGCGCGCGCCGATCGCGGCGAGCGGTGTCTCCTGCCCGCGATAATGCCACAGGGTGAAGCCCTGGGCATAGGCAAGCACGGACAGGTTGCGGATCGCGAACGCCATGGCGAGGTTCCTTTCGGGCATAAAAAAAGCGCCGCTGCGGGGGCAGCGGCGCTGGGGCAGGGGGACCGCGGACGCGGTTCACCCGGTGACGGAGAGAGATTACCGGGCGGAGCGTTCGCCAGTCAAGGACTTATTTCCTTGTATGGGTAATTTTTCCGGTCCGGCCAGCGTCACCCCACGATCCCCTTCACCCGAAGCGGCCATTCCATCCGCTCGCACGCTTCCTGCCACAGCGCGGCTTCGGCGCGCTCGGCGACGCAGGCGGGGCTGGGGGCCACCTGCCGGTCGCCCCAAACCCGCAGCACCCGGGCATGGGCCAGCGTCACCCGCCGGGCACGGTATAACGCGTCGAGACAGCGGACCACGTCATCGGGCTCGCAGGGCCGCGGCACGCGCCCCAGACCGGAGGAAAGTCGCGCGCCCTCCCGCCGCGCCGCCAGCGCGGCCATGGTCCAGAACCAGGCCTCGGCGGCGGAGCGGAACGGCTCGGTCCGTGGCTGGCCGGACGGGCGCGCGGGCCGGTTTGGTCTCGGGGCAAGGGCTGGCATGGGTCCTGCTCGGGTTGTGGTGCCGAGGGGTGAATACAACCATAGGATGCATTTCGCGGCAAGCGTCTTCTGCGTCCGACCCACGCCCCCGCTTGACACGCGCCTTCCCCGCCGCTTCCTACCCCCATGCTGCGCGGCATCGTCACGGTAGGCGCCTGGACCCTGGCGAGCCGCGTCCTTGGCTTCGCCCGCGACATGTTGATCGCCGCCCGGCTCGGCGCCGGCCCGATCGCGGATGCGTTCTTCGTCGCGCTGCGCCTGCCCAATTTGTTCCGCCGCCTGTTCGGCGAGGGCGCGTTCTCCGCCGCCTTCGTCCCCGGCTTCGCCGGCCTGATCGCCACGGACGGAAGCGCCGCCGCCCGCGCCTTCGCCGAGCAGGCCTTCGCCGGCATGATCGTCCTTCTCGGCCTGCTGACCATCGCCGGGGAGGTGTTCATGCCGCAGGTGATGCTGGGTCTCGCCCCCGGCTTCGCCGCCATCCCGGCCAAGTTCGCGCTGGCGGTGACCTTGTCGCGGATCACCTTCCCCTATCTGTTGCTGATCTGCCTGGCCGCGCTGGTGTCCGGCGTACTGAACGGACTGAATCGGTTCACGGCGGCCTCGGCCAGCTACGTGTTGTTCAACGTGGTGATGATCGCGTCCCTGCTGTGGCTGACGCCGTATCTGCCCAGCGCCGGGCACGCGCTGGCGGTGGGGGTGACGCTGTCCGGCCTGGCGCAGCTGGGCGTGCTGCTGGTGGCGGCGCGGCGGGCCGGGATGGGGCTGCGGCTGGTGCGTCCGCGGCTGACGCCGGAGATGCGGGTGCTGCTGCGGCGTATGGCACCGGGCCTGGTGGGGGCCGGGGTCACGCAGCTGAATCTGGCGGTGGACGTGATCATCGCCAGCCTGCTGCCGGCGGGCACCGTCTCGGTCCTGTATTACGCCGATCGGGTGCAGCAACTGCCGCTCGGCGTGATCGGTGCGGCGGTGGGCACGGCGATGCTGCCGGTGCTGTCGCGTCAGGTGCGCGCGGGGCAGGCGCAGGCGGCGGCGGAGACGCAGAACCGGGCGATCGAATACGCGCTGTTCCTCACGCTTCCGGCCGCGGTGGCGCTGCTGGCCATCGCCGGGCCGGTGATCGGCGTGCTGTTCGGGCGCGGCCGGTTCGCGGGGCCGGATGTGGCGCTGTCGGCGCGCGCCCTGGCCGCCTATGCGGTGGGGTTGCCTTTCTTCGTGCTGGTGAAAGTCCTGGCGCCCGGGTTTTTCGCGCGCGGGGATACCGCGACGCCGGTGAAGATCGGGCTGGTGGCGGTGGCGCTTAACCTGGCGCTGAACCTGGCGTTCATGCGGCCGTTGCAGCAGATGGGACCGGCGCTGGCGACCAGCCTGGCGGCGATGGTCAATCTGGGGTTGCTGGGCTGGGTGCTGGCCCGGCGCGGGCAGCTGGCGTTCGATGCCGGGCTGCGGCGGCGCGCCCCGCGGATGCTGGCCGCGGCACTGGCGATGGGCGCGGTGCTGGTGGCGGTGCGCGCCGGGCTGGCAGCCGAGCTGGCCGAACGCGGCGTGATGCGCTGGCTGGCGCTGGCTGCGTTGGTCGCGGCGGGCGCGGTCAGCTATTTCGCCGCGCTGCCGCTGACCGGCGCGTACGCCCTGCGCGAGGTGCTGGCCCGCTTGCGCCCGCGCGACCGATCGGCGAAACCCCGGCCATGACCCAACCCCGCATCTTCTCCGGCATCCAGCCTTCGGGCATCCCGACGCTCGGCAACTACCTTGGCGCGATCCGCAACTGGGTGACGTTGCAGGACGCGCATGACTGCATCTGGTGCGTGGTGGATCTGCACGCGATCACGACCTGGCAGGACCCGGCCGCCCTGGCCCGCCAGACGCGCGAGATGGCGGCGGTGCTGCTGGCCTGCGGGCTGGACCCGGTAAAACACGTGTTGTTCGTGCAGTCCCATGTGCGCGCCCACGCGCAGCTGGCGTGGATCCTGAACTGCGTGGCGCGGCTGGGCTGGCTGAACCGCATGACCCAGTTCAAGGACAAGGCGGGCAAGGACCGCGAAGCCGCCTCGGCCGGGTTGTACGTGTATCCCAACCTGATGGCGGCCGACATCCTGGCCTATCACGCGACCCGCGTGCCGGTGGGCGACGACCAGCGCCAGCATCTGGAACTGGCCAACGATATCGCGCAGAAATTTAACCATGACTACGCGACGCCGTTCTTCCCGCCCATCGAGCCGCTGATCCTGGGCCCCGCGGCGCGGGTGATGAGCTTGCGTGACGGCACCAAGAAGATGTCCAAATCCGATCCGTCCGAGCAGAGCCGGATCAATCTCAATGACGATCCCGACACCATCGCGCTGAAAATCCGCCGCGCCAAGACCGATCCCGACCCGCTGCCCGAGACGGCCGAGGCGCTGGCGAACCGCCCCGAGGCGCGCAATCTGGTGAGCATGTACGCCGCCCTGTCCGGGACCTCGCCGGCCGCGGTTCTGGCCGAGCACGCCGGCAAGGGGTTCGGCGCGTTCAAGCCGCTGCTGGCGGATCTTCTGGTGAGCGTGCTGGCGCCGATCGCGCGCGAGACCGCGCGGCTGCTGGGCGATCCGGCGGAGATCGACGCCACGCTGCGTGCCGGCGCCGCCCGGGCCGCGGCGATCGCCGATCCGATTGTCGCGGAAGCGGAACGTCTGGTCGGGTTTCTGCCGCCGCGCTAGCGTGACGGGGGGCCGGTGCGCGCATCGGCCCACTTGGTCGTCTGTAATGCTCAGGCAGCTTGCCATACCCATGCACCCCGGACACTATAACCCATGCGCTTCACCATCGACCGCATCGACCACATCGTCCTGAATGTCCGCGACGTGGAACTCGCCGCCGCCTGGTATCAGCGCGTGCTGGGCATGGAACGCGAAGTGTTCGGCCCCGACCAGCGCACCGCGTTGAAATTCGGCGGCCAGAAGATCAATCTCCGCCCCGTCGCCGCCGATCCCCGCGCCTGGATCACCGGCGCCTCGGACGCCCCTGGCGCGGCGGATGTCTGCTTCATCACCGCCGTCGGTCCCGAGGACACCATCGCCCATCTGCACGATTTCGGCGTAGCCATCGTCGAGGGCCCGGTGCAGCGTACCGGCGCGCTTGGGCCGATGCGCTCGGTCTATTGCCGCGATCCGGACGGCAACCTGGTCGAAATCGCCAGCTACCTCGCCGCGTGATGACCAAAACGCCGCGCACCCAGCTGGGCCTGGCCGCCTTCGTGGTGTTCCTGGCGCTGATCCCGCTGGCCAATTGGATGGTGGGCCATGTCGGCAGCGTCTGCGTCCCAAGCGGCCCGTGCCTGATCCCGGTGGCGCCCGGGATCATGGCGCCGTCGGGCGTCATCACGATCGGCGCGGCGCTGGTGCTGCGCGACGTGGTGCAGCGCTGCCTGGGGCTGCTATGGGGCCTGGCGGCCATCGTCGCCGGCTGCGCGCTGTCGGCCCTGGTCGCGCCCGGGGCGCTGGTGGCGGCGTCCGCGGCAGCGTTCCTGCTCAGCGAACTGGCCGATTTCGCGGTCTATACGCCACTGCAACAACGCCGCCTGGTGCTCGCGGTGGCCGCTTCCGCCGCAATGGGCCTGGTGATCGATTCGGTCGTGTTCCTGATGCTGGCGTTCGGATCCTTGCAGTTTCTGGAAGGGCAGATCATCGGCAAGCTGTGGGCGGTCGCGGTGTCGATCCCGTTCATCCGCCTGCTGCGCCGGGTCGCGCCGGCATGACCGGGCCGCTGCGGCTGGATCGTGGCGACGGCCTGCATCTCGCCGTCCGCCCCCTCACCGGCCGCGATCCCACGGTGGTGTTCCTGCCCGGATTCCGCAGCGACATGAATGGCGACAAGGCCGCGTATCTGGCCGAGCTTTGCGTCGCCCGCGGCCAAGCCTTGCTGCGCTTCGACTACGCCGGCCACGGCGCCAGCGAGGGCGCGTTCGAACACGGAACGATCACCAGCTGGACCGCCGACGCGCTGACCGTGATCGATCGGTTGACGGCCGGACCGGTGATCCTGGTCGGTTCCTCGATGGGGGGCTGGATCGCCCTGCTGGCCGCGCTGGCCCGCCCCACCCGCGTCGCCGCGCTGATCGGCATCGCCGCCGCGCCCGATTTTACCGAGCGCCTGATGTGGGATGCCATGGCCCCGCCGGAACGCGCTCGCCTGCTGGCCGACGGCATCCTGCATATCCCCAGCCAGTACGGCCCCCCCACGCCGGTCACCCGCGCCCTGATCGAGGACGGCCGCACCCATCTGCTGCTGGACGCGCCGATCCCGCTGGCCTGCCCGGTACGCCTGCTGCACGGCCAGGCGGACCCGGATGTGCCGTGGGAGCTTAGCCTGCGCCTCGCCGCGCGCCTGACCGGCGCGGATGTGCGAGTCACGCTGGTCAAGGACGGGGACCATCGGCTGTCCCGCCCGGCCGATCTGGCGCTACTGGCCGAGACCCTGCTGCCGCTCCTCGACGAGGATCGCGGCCAGTCCTTCGCGGTATGACGGGTACTGCCAGGTGATGCCGAGCGCGGCCTGGGTCGCGCGGGACGATACCTTGCGATTCTCGGCCCAGAAGCTGCGCGCCATCGGCGACATGGCGGCATAAGCCTGCGCGAACGGAACCAACGGCGGGACGGGCAGGCCGAGCAGGGCCGCGGCGTAGGCCGCGACGTCGGCAGCTTCCGCCGGCAGATCGTCGGTCACGTTCAGCACGCGCGGGGCGGCCGGCCATGACGGGGGGGTAAGGGGCGCCATCGCCGCCAGCACCGCGCGCACGATGTCGTCGCGATGGATGCGCCCGAACCCGTGTCCCGGCTGGTCGATCCGTCGCGCCCGCCCGGCTCGTAGCTCATCCAGTATCGACCGCCCCGGCCCGTAGATCCCGGCCAGCCGGAACAGATCGAGCGCGTAGCGATCCCGCGCCAGCGCCGTCCAGGCGCGCTCCGCCGCGACCCGCCGTTCCCCCCGTGCCGAGGATGGTGCCGGTGGGGTCGTCTCATCCACCCAGCCGCCGCCGCGATCGCCATAGACCACGGTCGAGGACAAATACCCGATCCAGCGCAGCGCCGGGGCGGCGGCCAGCGCGTCGGCGTAGAGCGCCAGCACCGGATCGCCCGTGTCATCGGGCGCCGCGGTGACCAGGATATGCGTCGCAAGCGCGATCGCATCCGCCGCGTGCGCGAACGGGATAGCGCCCGCGGCGCCGGAACGGGAGGTTCCCGCCACCTCCCACCCGGCCACGCGCGCCGCCGCCGCAACCGCCGCGCCGGTGTAGCCCAGTCCGAAAATCAGCAGCATCTCAGGATCGGCGCAGCCGCGGCAGCACCGCCTCACCGAACAGCCGCAGCGAGGCTTCCGCCGCATCGATCGGCAGATCGTTGAAATTCACCTGCACCGAGGCGATCTCGAAATCCCCGATCTGGCGGCGATACTCGGCCCAGATTTCCAGAATTCGCGCCGGCGTGCCGACCCAGGCCGCGCATTTTGCCACCTGGCTGTCGAAGGTCTCGGCGGCCAGCCCGGCGATCAGCTTGTCATAGCCCGGGTAATCCGCCGAGGTCGCCCCGGAGGTCCAGTCCGACGCCGCCGTCACCAGCGATTTCAGATAGCGTTCCAGCGGCCCGCGCGCGAGCCGCTCGGCTTCGGCCTGGTCGCGATGGCACAGCATGTGGAAGGCCAGCATCACCGTGCCGTTGCCCGGATGTCCGGCTTGCACCCAGGCTTCGCGATAGGCCGCGATCAGTTCGGCCATCGCGGTGCCGGCCATCGGAATCGCCATCACGTTGTAGCCCGCCGCCCCCGCGCGCGCGAACGAATCCCGTGACGCCATCGCCGCGACGTAGAACGGCGGGCGCGGCATTTGCGTCGGCCGTGGCAGCGAGGTCACGTTGCGGAAGGAATGGAAGCGCCCGGCGCAGGTCACGTCGGTCTGTTCCAGCAATTGGCGGACCTGCTCCACCCCTTCCTCGAACCGCGCCCGGCTTTCGTCCAGCGCCACGCCGAAGCGGGCGAATTCCTGCGGCAGGAAAGCGCGCGCGAAGCCCACGTCCAACCGCCCGTCGCACAGCGCGTCCAGCATCGCGATCTCGCCGGCGAGCTTGAGCGGGTGGTTGAACGCCGGCAGCACCGCCCCGGTCACCATGCGCGCCCGGCGCGTGACCTGGGCCGCGGCGGCCAGGAACAGCATCGGGTTCGGGCTGTAGCCGCCATACGGGGTGAAATAATGCTCCACCGTACGGACATGGGTGTAGCCGTAGCGATCGCAGAGGGAGACCAGCCGCAGCGCCTCCGCCCAGTAATCCTGGGCGGATTTCTCCTCGGGCCCGATATCGGGGAAGAACTGGATGCCGACGCGCATGTCTCCCCCGGGGTCAGGCGGCGCGGGCCATGTCGCGCAGCACGTATTGCAGGATACCGCCATGGCGATAGTAATTCACCTCGTCGGCGGTATCGATCCGGCACAGCACCGGCACCGTGTCGGTGGCCCCGTTGGCGCGATGCACGACCAGCTGCAAGGTGATCCGCGGCGACAGCGCGTCCAGCCCGGCGATGTCGATCGTTTCATCCCCCAACAGGCCCAGCTGCTTGCGGTCCATCCCCTCGGCGAACGTAAGCGGGAGCACGCCCATGCCGACCAGATTCGATCGGTGGATGCGTTCGAAGCTTTCCACGATCACGGCGCGAATGCCCAGCAACGCGGTGCCCTTCGCGGCCCAGTCGCGCGAGGATCCGGTGCCGTATTCCTTGCCGCCGAACAGCACCAGCGGCACCCCGTCCGCCTTGTAGCGCATCGCCGCGTCGTAGATCGGCATCTGATTGCCGGACGGCTGGTGCCGGGTCATGCCGCCTTCCACGCCGGCCACCATTTCGTTGCGAATACGGATATTGGCGAAGGTGCCGCGCATCATCACTTCGTGGTTGCCGCGGCCCGATCCGTAGCTGTTGAAATCCTCCTGCTGCACCTGCCGTTCCAGCAGGTAGTCGCCGGCCGGCGAGACCTTGCGGATCGAACCCGCCGGGCTGATGTGGTCGGTGGTGATCGAATCGCC
This sequence comes from Acetobacteraceae bacterium, assembly GCA_027330745.1. GTDB lineage: Bacteria > Pseudomonadota > Alphaproteobacteria > Acetobacterales > Acetobacteraceae > JAJZVS01. The sequence goes on from DAHWDR010000362.1 coordinate 9,817, forward strand.
CAGCAAGGCAAGCACCCGCGCGCCCTTGATATCGACGATCGGCGCCGGCTCCATCGTGATGCCCTCGAAATAGGGCGGGTTCTTCACGTAGGTGGAGCCGTCCGACCAGCGGTAGGTTTCGGTCGGTTCCACCTGCACCGCCTGCCACTGCTTCGGCCCCTTGAACACCTCGCCGTAGCGCGCCAGGAACTGCTCGCGCGACAGCGACGCGCGCACCGTTTCCGCGATCTCGGCGTTGGTCGGCCAGACGTCGCGCAGATAGACCGGCTTGCCGTCCGAACCGATCCCAAGCGGGGCGGTGGTGATGTCCTCGCTCATTTTCCCCAGCAGCGCATACGCGACCACCAGCGGCGGCGAGGCCAGGTAGTTCGCCCGCACATTCGGATGCACGCGCCCCTCGAAATTGCGGTTGCCCGACAGCACCGCGGCGGCGACCAGCCGGTTATCCTCGATCGCATCGACGATCGCGTCTTCCAGCGGGCCGGAATTGCCGATGCAGGTGGTGCAGCCATAGCCGACCAGGTTGAACCCGATGGCGTCCAGATCCGCCTGCAATCCGGATTTCTCCAGATATTCGCTGACCACCTGCGATCCCGGCGCCAACGAGGTCTTCACCCACGGCTTCGGCGTCAGTCCCTTCGCCCGTGCCTTGCGCGCGACCAGCCCCGCCGCGACCAGCACCGAGGGGTTGGAGGTGTTGGTGCAGGACGTGATCGCCGCCAGCACCACGTCCCCATGCGTGATCTCATAGTTCTTGCCGGCGACCTTCACCGACATCCCGGCCTCATTTGCCGGTACCCCCAGCCCTTTGGTCAGCTCGGACTTGAACGCCGTCGCCGCATCCTTGAGCGCCACGCGATCCTGCGGGCGCTTCGGCCCGGCAATGCAAGGCACCACGGTCCCGAGATCCAGTTCCAGCACGTCGGAGAACACCGGTTCCGGCGCCCCGGCCTCGTGGAACATCCCTTGCGCGCGCAGATAGGCTTCCACCAGCGCGATCCGGTGGGTGTCGCGGCCGGACAGGCGCAGATAGTCCAGCGCCACCTTGTCCACCGGGAAGAACCCGCAGGTCGCGCCGTATTCCGGCGCCATGTTGCCGATGGTGGCGCGGTCCGCCAGCCCCAGCTGATCCAGACCGGGACCGAAATATTCCACGAACTTGCCGACCACGCCCTTGCGGCGCAGCATCTGCGTAACGGTCAGCACCAGATCGGTGGCGGTGGCGCCTTCCGGCAGCTTGCCGGTCAGGCGAAAGCCGATCACGTCCGGGATCAGCATGGCGATCGGCTGGCCCAGCATCGCCGCCTCCGCCTCGATCCCGCCCACGCCCCAGCCGAGGATGCCCAGGCCGTTGACCATGGTGGTGTGGCTATCGGTGCCATACAGCGTGTCCGGATAGACGAAGGTTTCCGCGCCGTGCTCGGCGGTCCAGACGCATTGGCCGAGATATTCCAGGTTCACCTGGTGGCAGATGCCGGTGCCGGGCGGCACCACGCGGAAATCGGCGAAGGCTTCCTGGCCCCAGCGCAGGAATCGATACCGCTCCCCGTTGCGCTCGAACTCGATATCCACGTTGCGGGCCAGCGAGTCCGCGCGCCCGCTGACATCGACCATCACCGAATGATCGATCACCAGATCGACCGGGATCAGCGGGTTGACCTTGGCCGGATCGCCGCCGAGGCGGGTGATCCCGTCGCGCATCGCCGCCAGATCCACCACCGCCGGCACGCCGGTGAAATCCTGCATCAGGATGCGCGCGGGACGGAACGGTACTTCCTGATCGGAATGTCCCGCCGGCAACCAGCCGGCGATCGCCTTCGCGTCGGTCACCTTGTAGCTGGTGCCGTTCTCGAACCGCAGGATGTTTTCCAGCAGGACTTTCAGGCTGACCGGCAGGCGGGAAATGTCGCCGATGCTCTTCGCCGCCTCGGGCAGCGAGAAATACTGGTAGGTTTTGCCCTCCACGGTCAGGCTGCGACGGGTCTTCAGGCTGTCCTGGCCGATGGCGGTCATGCGCTTTCGTCCCAGCGGGACGCTCCTGGGCTGGTTGTCTCGCGCGCCGCGCCGTGGTTTAGGGCGCACGCGCTTCTGGGCGCAGGTTTAACCACAGCCTCCAACGCGCGTCCATCGACCGCGGGGGCGCATCGGCAAAGGCGGGATCGTGCTGCGCGCGGAAGACCTGTCGGCATTCCGGGGCGAACGGCTGGTGCTGCGCGACGTGTCCTTCGCGGTGCCGGCGGGCGGCGCGCTGGTTCTGACGGGACCGAATGGGTCGGGGAAATCCACGTTGCTGCGGCTGCTCGCCGGATTGCTGCGCCCGGCCGGCGGACGCTTGCTATGGCAGGACCAGGATGCGCTGGCCGATCCGGCGCAGCATGGCACCCGGCTGGTCTATGTCGGCCACCAGGACGCGGTGAAACCGGCGCTGACGGCGATCGAGAATCTGCGCTTCGCCGCCCGCGCCGGCGGCGGCGATATCGGCACCGCCCTGGCCGCCCTGGACCTGACACAACTGGGCGAGGTGCCGGCACGGATGCTGTCGGCCGGGCAGAAGCGGCGCCTGGCCCTGGCGCGGCTGGCGCTGTCGGCGGCCCCGCTCTGGCTGCTGGACGAACCCACGCTGGGACTGGACGCCGCCGCCGTCATCCGCTTCGGCGCGCTGCTGACGGCGCACCGTGCGCGCGGCGGCCTGGTGGTCGCGGCAACCCATCTGCCGCTGCCGCTGGATGGCACCGACACGCTGCACCTGACATGAAACGGTTCGCCGCGATCCTGTCCCGCGAACTCAGTCTGGCGTTGCGCCATGGCGGCGATACGCTGGCGGCGCTGCTGTTCTTCGTGCTGGCGGCGCTGCTGTTCCCGCTGGCGATCGGGCCGGGACCGCGGCTTCTGGGCACGGTCGCGCCGGGCATCGTGTGGGTGTGTGCGCTGCTAGCCGCGCTGCTGCCGCTCGATCGGTTGTTCGGCGCGGATTTCGAGGACGGCTCGCTGGACCTGTTGCTGCTGTCCGGATTGCCGGGGTTCGCCGTGGCCGGCGCCAAGGCGTTGGCGCATTGGCTGACCACCGGGCTGCCGTTGTTGCTGATGGCCGGGCCGCTGGCGGTCATGCTGCGGATGCCGTCGCGCGCCCTGCCGGCATTGCTGGAAGGGCTGGTGCCGGGGACGCTGCTGCTGTCGCTGCTGGGCACCGCCGCCGCCGCCGTGGTGCTGGGGGCGCGGCGCGGCGGGGTGCTGCTGCCGCTTCTGGTCCTGCCGCTGGCGGTGCCGGTCCTGATCTTCGGCGCCGCCGCCCCGGCTGCCGCGGCGTTGGGGGAGACGGCGCGGCCCGAATTGCTGCTGCTGGGCGCATTGCTCGCCGCCGCGCTGCCGCTGTGCCCGATCGCGGCGGGCGCGGCGCTGCGGGCGGCGGTGGAGTGATCGTCCTGGTGCGGCGAAGCCCGGGGCGCCGCCGCTTGCGAACCAGTGCGATATCGTGTTTGTCCCTCTCGTAACCAGGCCGGGCGGGGGCGTGATGGTCAGTCCGAGATCAGAACATTATCGGTGGCCGGGGCCGGGCCCCGTCGGCCGATGACCGAGGCGCTCCCCCCGGAACTCGTCGCCGCCGGCTGGGTCCCCGCCCCGCCGCTGTCGGAGGCACTGCTCTGCGGCTCCACCTGGGCGTTCGGTACCCCCGGGCTTGCCGCGATCCAACCGTTCCTGGTGCTGGCCCCGGACGGGCTTATCGGCAACCATCGGCATCCGAACGAAGATTTCTGGCACAGCCCGCACGGGCGGCTGACCTTCGTCGCGCAAGACGGCCTGCCGAGCACGGTGTTCACCGCCGCGCGGCTGAACGGCTCCGCCCTGCTGGCCCTGGCCGGCCAGAGCCGGCGCGTGACGCCGGAACGCCTGCACGTCCTCGCCTTCGTCGATCATCCACCGCACCCGCTTTTCCCAACCCCGCCGGAGGCCGACCGGCGCGCCCGTTTCCTGCGCGTGCTAGCCGCCCCGCGCCGGCCTAATCTGGTGGTGCTGCGCGCGGGAAGCGGCTCCCTGCATCGCCGCTGGTGGGGGGACCATCCGGAGGCGGAACGAAACTGGGATCTGTGCATCAGCACCTATGACGGCGATCCAGAGGTGGTCGGCGCGGGCGCGGAGTATCTCGCCGATCAGCCCCGGCAGCGGAAGTTCCAGGCGATCTTCGATTTGTTCCATCCCGGCAGTCCGCTGCTGGCCTATGATCGGGTCTGGCTGCCCGACGACGATCTGCTGATCAGCGTCGCCGACATCAACCTGACGTTCCATCTGACCCGGAAATATGCGCTGGACCTTGCCCAGCCGGCGCTGCGGCCGGGACCGGATTGCTTCCATTTCCATCCGGTCACGCTGCGCCAGCCGGACAGCGTGCTGCACTATGCCGGCTTCGTCGAGATCATGTGCCCGGTGTTTTCAGCCCGCGCGCTGCGAATCTGTCTGCCGAGCTTCCGCGATTCCTGGTCCGGCCACGGGCTCGACTACCTCTGGCCTTCACTGCTGGGCGGGCCGCAGGCACGGCTGGCGATCATCGACGCGGTCACCATGGTCCATACCAGGCCGATCGGACACGGCTACGACCTGGCGCGGGCCGGCGAGGAAATGCGCGCCACGGTAGCCGCGTATCATCTGCGCCAGATCGTGGTCCCGGAGTTGCGGGTGCCGATCGTGCCCCCAGGCCAGTAATTCACGTTCCGCGTCCGCCCGCGATCACCGCTGGTTCGGCCCGTCCAGGCTGGTGGTAAACAGGTCCGGATGCTGCGCCAGCTTGACGATACTGATCGCGAAGAACAACGCGCAGAACCCCGCCAGCACCAGGATCAGCACCAGATTGCGCCCACGCCGGCGGCGCGCGAATTCCTCGGGCGGCAGGTCGGGGGCGGTCATCGGACCAGGTGGTCCACCGCCAGCGCCGCGAATACCAGGAACAGATAGGCCAGCGAGAAGCGGAACGCGGCGCGTGCCGGCGCGTCATTGGTCAGGCTGCGGCCGGTGCCGTCTTGTGTGTCGCGCAGCACGCGCCAGGCGCTGACCAGGAAGCCGAGGTCCAGCACCGCGGTGACGGCGGCATACACGGGCCCTGAGAACCCGATCACCCAGGGCAGCAAGGACACGCCGGTCAGTACGATCGTGTACAGCATGATCTGGCGCCGCGTTTCCCGCCCGCCCGCGACCACCGGCAGCATCGGCACGCCGGCGGCCGTGTAATCGTCGTTGGCATACAGCGCCAGGGACCAGAAATGGGCCGGGGTCCAGAAGAACACGATTGCGAACAGCACCAGCGGCACCAATGACACCGAGCCGGTGACGGCGGCCCAGCCGATCACCGCCGGGAATGCTCCGGCGGCACCGCCGATCACGATGTTCTGCGGCGTGCGTCGTTTCAGCCACATCGTATAGACGAACACGTAGAACAGGATCGACAGGGTCAGCACCGCAGCCGCCGCCGTGTTGACCGTCAGGAACATCACCAGGACCGAGGCCGCGGCCAGCGTGATCCCGAATCCCAGCGCCGCGCCGGGCGGCATCCGCCCGGCCGGGATCGGGCGGTTGCGGGTACGGCGCATCCGCGCGTCGATATCGCGGTCGTACCACATGTTGATCGCCCCGCAGGCGCCGGCACCGACCGCGATGCACAACACCGCGGTCAGGCCGATCACGGGGTTGATCCCACCCGGTGCCACCAGCAGCCCGATCAGCCCGGTGAACACCACCAGCGACATCACGCGCGGCTTCAGCAGCGCGAACCAGTCGGCGACATCGGTCTGGTCGGTGCGCAACGCCACCGGCGCCAGAGCGGGCGCTTCGGGTTCGGTGGCCTGCGCGGCGGTCACGCTCATGCTCCGATCAGTCGATCAGCGGCAGTTCCGCGAACGTATGGAACGGCGGCGGGGAAGACACGGTCCATTCCAGCGTGGTCGCGTGCTCGCCCCAATAGTTGTCCGCGACATGCACCTTCGAGGTGAAGGTGCGGTACAGCACGTAGAAGAAGATCAGGAACGCGAAGCCCGACAGGAACGCCCCCAGCGAGGACACGAAATTCCACCCGGCAAAGGCCGACGGATAATCCGGGTAGCGCCGGGGCATACCGGCCGCGCCCAGGAAATGCTGCGGGAAGAAGGTCAGGTTCACGCCGATGAAGGTCAGCCAGAAATGCACCTTGCCCCAGAACTCCGGGTACTGGTGGCCGGACATCTTGCCGATCCAGTAGTAGAACCCGCAGAAGATACCGAACACCGCGCCCAGCGACAGCACATAGTGGAAATGGGCGATCACGAAATACGTGTTGTGCAGAACCTGGTCGATGCCGGCATTGGCCAGCACGATGCCGGTCACGCCGCCCACGGTGAACAGGAAGATGAAGCCGACCGCCCACAGCATGGGCACCGTGAACTCGATCGACCCGCCCCACATGGTGGCGATCCAGGAGAAGATCTTGATCCCCGTCGGCACCGCGATCACCAGGGTGGCGGCCATGAAATAGGCCCGCGTGTCGACCGAGATGCCGGAGAGGAACATGTGGTGCGCCCACACCACGAAGCCGATCACGCCGATCGCCACCATCGCGTAGGCCATGCCGAGATAGCCGAAGATCGGCTTCTTGCTGAAGGTCGAGATCACATGGCTCACGATCCCGAACGCCGGCAGGATCATGATGTACACTTCGGGGTGGCCGAAGAACCAGAACAGGTGCTGGAACAGCACCGGATCGCCGCCGCCGGCGGGTTCGAAGAACGAGGTGCCGAAATTGCGGTCGCAGATCAGCATGGTGATCGCGCCGGCCAGCACCGGGATCGACAGCAGCAGCAGGAACGCGGTCACCAGCATCGCCCAGATGAACAGCGGCATCTTGTGCAGCGTCATGCCGGGCGCGCGCATGTTGAAGATGGTGGTGATGAAGTTCAGCGCCCCGAGCAGGGAGGAGATGCCGGCCAGATGCAACGCGAACAGGGTGCAGTCCATGCCGATGCCGGGCTGATACGTGGCATCCGACAGCGGCGGATACAGCGTCCAGCCGGTGCCGGAATCGCCCAGCAGCAGCCCGGTCATGATCAGCGCGAAGGCCGGCGGCAGCATCCAGAAGCTGATATTGTTGAGCCGCGGGAACGCCATGTCCGGCGCGCCGATCATCAGCGGGATGAACCAGTTGCCGAACCCGCCGATCAGCGCCGGCATCACCGAGAAGAAGATCATCAGCAGCCCGTGCGCCGTGACGATCGTGTTCCATTCCTGCCCCGTGGACACCACCGTGCCATGCGGATGCAGCAACTGCGCGCGCATGATCTCGGACAGGACGGCGCCGGTGGTGCCGCCGATCAGCGCGAAGATCAGGTAGAGCGTCCCGATATCCTTGTGGTTGGTACTGAAGAACCAACGCTGCACAAAACCGGGTTTGTGGTCATGCGCATGGTCGTCATGGCCGTAGCCGTGATGGGCGTGGTCGCTGTGGTCGTCGGGGGTGGTAGCGGACATCGCTTGCTCTTTCTGTTCAGGCGCTGGGCGGCTCAGCGCCGGAATTCCGTGGTTTCCGCGAACATCTGCGGGGCGGGACGCGCCGGGATCAGCGCGGCCGAGGCCTGCTTCGCCGCCTGGGTCTCCCAGGCCCGGAACTGGGCTGGGGTTACGGCAACGATGTCGATCGGCATCCGGCTATGGTTGGTGCCGCAGATCTGGTTGCACTCGCCTTCATAGATGCCCGGCTTGTCGATCCGGACCCAGGTCTGGATCACACGGCCGGGGATCGCGTAGCGCTGCACGCCCAGCGAGGGGATGAAGAAGCTGTGGATCACGTCCGAACTGGCGATCACGAACCGCACGTTCTCCCCCACCGGCAGCACGAGCGGGTTGGCCGCCGTCAGCAGCCGCGCTTGCCCGGCCTTCAGCTTGTCCCCGGGCACGATCGAGCTGATGAAATCCAGGCCCTTGGCCTCGGGGTAGCTGTATTCCCAGTACCACTGATGCGCCGTCACGTTGACGATCAGCTTGGGATGCGCGGTGTTGTTCTCGAAAAACACCAGCCGAAAGGACGGTATTGCGATCGCCACCAGGATCAGGATCGGCACCAGGGTCCAGGCGATTTCCAGGAACGTGTTGTGGGCGGTTTGCGTAGCGTGCGGATTGCGCTTCGCGCTGTAGCGCCACATCACCCAGACCAAAAGCCCGGCAACGAAAATCGTGATGACGACGATGATCCACAGCACCATGCTGTTCAGCGAGATCATATCCCGCTTCACCGGGCTGTAGCCGGGCTGCAGCCCGATCTCCCACGGCCGCGGGAATCCCAGTACCGGCTCGGGCGGCAGCTTCACCCCCTCCGAACTGCGGGTCAGCACCACCGGAGCGGCACTTGCGGCCAGCGCGGGAGCAGCCAAGGCCAGGTTGGCCAGGATCGTCAGACCGGCACCAAGCCGGGTCACGCAATGCTTCGGCCTTGTCATTCCGAGCTTCCATTCCCCCAAAAGCGATCACGTCGGGTTCGCCCGTGGGCGGGCCGGACCAGGGGCGGCGGACCCGCCCGACGCTGGGGTAGCGAAGCCGGCCGGCCAGATCAAGCGCCCTGTTGCACCGCGGCGCAGAGAATTCTGCCCGCCCGCCGCGCTTAGATCGCCCCGCCGGCCCGCAACGCCGCAATCCGCGCCGCATCCAGCCCCAGAAGCCCGGTCAGCACCTGTTCGGTGTGCGCGCCCAGCAGCGGTGGCGGCACGCGATAATCGGCGGGGGTTTCCGACAGACGCACCGGGTTGGCGATGATTTTCACGTTCACCCCGGCGTCATGGGCCATCTCGCGCACCATGCCGCGCGCCACCACCTGCGGGTCGGCGAACACCTCGGACAGTTTGTTGATCGGCCCGCAGCCGATCTTCAGCGCCTCCAGCTGATCGATCCACCAGGTGGTGGGATGAGCTGCCAGCACCGGGGTCAGGGTGTCGGTGACCAACTGGCGGTTTTCCACCCGCGCCGCGTTGGTGGCGAAGCGCGTGTCCTCCAGCAGATGGGTCAGGGCGAAGGCGTCGCAGAAGCGCTTGAAGGTCGGGTCGTTGCCGATCGACAGCACCATGTGGCCGTCCGCGGTCGGGAACACCTGATAGGGCACGATGTTGGGGTGCTGGTTCCCCAACCGGGCCGGGTTCTCGTTGGTCGCCAGGTAGTTCATGCCCTGATTGGCCAGCCAGGCGACATGGGTGTCCAACATGCCGATATCGATCTGCTGGCCCTGCCCGGTGGCTTCCCGGTGGCGCAGCGCGGCCAGGATGCCGATGCAGCCGTATAGGCCGGCGAACAGATCGGCCACCGGCACGCCCACTTTCTGCGGCAGCCCGTCGGGCTCGCCGGTCAGGCTCATCACCCCGCCCATGGCCTGGATCAGGCTGTCATAGCCCGGGCGTGGCGCGTACGGGCCGGTCTGGCCGAAGCCGGTGATGGAACAATAGATCAGCCCCGGGTGCTGCGCGTGCAACTGCGTATAGCCCAGCCCGTATTTCGCCAGCGCGCCGACCTTGAAATTCTCCACCAGGATGTCGCATTGCGCGATCAATTCGTGCGCCAGCGCCTGACCTTCGGGCTTCGCGATATCCAGCGTGACCGAGTATTTGTTGCGGTTCGCGCCGACGAAATAGGCGCTTTCCCCGGTCCCCGGCATCCGCGGCGGGGCGAAGCCGCGGGTATCGTCGCCGGCGCCGGGGCGCTCGATCTTGATAACCTCGGCACCGAGATCGGCCAGCATCTGCGTGCAGGTGGGGCCGGCGAGCACGCGGGTGAGATCGAACACGCGCAGACCGCGGAGCGGGCCGGAGGGAGAGGTCGCTGGCATCGTGGGGCCTTGCCTGGGGATGCGCGAACCATGAAGGGAACCGCGGCCGGCGCGCAAGGGGACCTGACGGGTGGCGCGCCGCGCGGTATGCTCGCCAGCCATGTCCGACGCCCCCCCTGTCATCGACCCGGCTCCGCTCGGCAACGCGATCGATCGCCTGGCGGAGGGGCTGCGCCGGCACGCGCAAAGCCCCGCGGACGAGCAGCTGCGCGACGGCCTGATCCAGCGCTACGAATTCACCTTCGAACTCAGCCATCGCCTGCTGCGCCCCGTGCTGAAGCAGGAGGGAACGGACCCGGACGCCGTGGACGCGCTGTCCTTCGCCGCCCTGATCCGCGCCGGCGGCGCGCGCGGCCTGCTGGCGGCGGACTGGGCGGAGTGGCGGCGCTTCCGCGATCTGCGCGCCCGCTCCAGCCACACCTACGACGCCGCCGTCGCGGCCACCGTGGTCGCCGCGGTGCCGGCGTTCCTGGCGGAGGCGCGGCATCTGCTGACGGCGTTGCGGGCACGCACGTCATGACGGCACCCGCCCTGGTCCTCACGGCGGACCAGCGCCGCCTGATCGCGGCCATCCTGCGCGCCGAACTTCCCCGTGACGCCCTGGTCTATGTGTTCGGGTCGCGTGCCACCGGGCGCGCCGGACGCTTCTCCGACCTCGACCTGGCGATCGACGTCGGGCGCAAACTGTCGGTCGATGAGCACGCGCGCCTGGCCGAGGCGTTCGAGGACAGCGATCTGCCGTTCCGCGTCGATCCGCTCGACTGGGCCAGCGCGTCGGCGGCGTTCCGCGCCACCATCGCCGCCGATCGCGTCGCGCTGACCCCCGAGGCCGCCGCACCCGTCGTGCCGCGCGGCTGAAGGTCTGTGAATGAATGCCCGCGAGCCGCCAAATCTGGAGCAAAACCTGAGCGATTTCAGTGGGCATTCATGCGCAGGTTCGATTGATTCTCCTGCTCTCACCCGCCCGTTGCCGCTCCCCCTGACGCACCGTTTATGGCAGCGCCTGCCCGCCGGCCCGCGCCGCGGCCTGCTGACCCGCCTGCTCCCGTTGCTCGCGCCGCGGCCGGTCACCCCGCCGCCGCCGGCCCCCGGGGGCGTGATCGTGGCGGGCGAGTTCTCCCGCGCGTCCGGCCTCGGCGAGGGTGCGCGGCTGATGCTGCGCGCCCTGGTCGCGCGCGGCATCCCGGCCTGGCCGCTGGATCTGGGCACGCTGCTGCCGGCGCATACCCCCGACCTGCCGCCGCCGCCGCCGGCCGCCCCGCCGCCCGACGCGGCACTGGTGCTGCACGTCAATCCGCCGCTGCTTCCGCTGGCGCTGACACGGTTGCCGCGCGGTTTGGTGCGCGGACGGCGGATCGTCGGGTACTGGGTCTGGGAACTGCCGCAGGCCCCGCCCGGATGGCGTCACGCCGCCCGCCTGGTGCACGATATCTGGACCCCGTCGCGGTTCTCGGCCGCCGCGCTCGCCGCATTCGGGACCCCGCTGGTGGTGCCGCATCCGCTGGCCGAGGCCCCGCTTCTCCCGGCGCCCCTGACCCGCGCCGATTTCGGCCTGCCGGAGGGCGCGGTGGTGGTGCTGGTATCGTGCAATCTGGCGTCCTCGTTCGCGCGCAAGAACCCGTTGGCCGCCGTGGCCGCGTTCCGCGCCGCGTTCGGCGACCGCCGCGACCGGCTGCTGGTGCTGAAACTCGGCCATCCCGAACATGATCCGGCCGGCTTCGCCAGCGTGCGCGCCGCGATCGGGACGGCGCCCAATATACGGCTGGAAACCCGCGTCCTGCCGGGGCCGGATGTGCTTGCGCTGACCGCCTGCGCCGATCTGGTTCTGTCGCTGCATCGCAGCGAAGGGATGGGGCTGGTTCCGGCCGAAGCGATGCTGCTCGGCCGCCCGGTGATCGCGACCGGCTGGTCGGGCAATCTGGCGTTCATGGACGCGGACAGCGCCGCGCTGGTCCGCTACCGCCTGGTCCCGGTGGCCGATCCGCGCGCGGTTTATGGCGGCCCCAGGGGCGGCCCCAGGGGCGGCTTCAGCGGCGGCCCCAGCGCGGTCTGGGCCGAGGCCGATATCGCCGACGCCGCCCGACACCTGCGCCGCCTGGCCGACGACGCCCCGGCCCGCCTTGCGCTGGGTGCGGCCGGGGCGGCGATGGCGCGCGCCATGCTGAGCGCGGACCCGCTGGTGGCAGCGGTGCGGGGGCTGGCCGGATAGGACCCCGCGTCGGGTGGTCTGCCGGCGCGCCCGGTGGCCGGAACCGGCGGTTCGGCCGCACCGAAGCGTCCCCCGCCGTGCCGCTCGCTGCCTCGTGACCCGCATCCCGTTGGAATTGCGACAAATCGTCACATCGCGGGCACGTCCTTGCCATAGTTGCCCGGGCACAATGCCGCCCACGCAGCCGACAGGAGGTCCCGATGAACGCGATCACACCGGTGGACATGCCCCACATCCCAGGCCCCGTCCCCGGGCACGTCCCCGGGCACGTCCCCTGCCACACCCGCGACCTGCTGCGCGACCCGCTGACGCGCCTGATGATGGCCAGTGACGGCGTGTCGGAGCGCGAGCTTCTGGAACTGCTCCGTCGCGTCCGCCGCGCCCGGTTCCCGCGTGCCGGACTTGCTCCGGTGGC
>DAHWDR010000359.1:0-1549 GCA_027330745.1 Acetobacteraceae bacterium
CCAGCTTCGTGATCGGGCGGATGCGCATCCATGGCGGCTGGATCATCACCAATCTGGCCCTGGTGACCTATGTGATCCCGGCCTCCTTCGTCGCCATCCCATTCTACCGGATCATGCAGCTCTATGGCTGGAGCAACAATCTCTGGGCGGTGATCGCCGCCTATGTGGTGTTCGGCGTGCCCTACGCGATCATCGTCTTCTCACAGTATTCGGTCTCGATCCCGATCGAGCTGGATGAATCCGCCCGCATCGACGGCGCGACCCCGTGGCAGGTGTATTTCCGCATCTATCTGCCGATGATGGCGCCGGCGCTGGTCGCGGTGGGGATGTTCGCGCTCCTGCTCGCCTGGAACGACTACCTGTATCAGTTCCTGCTACTGTCGGCGCAGCGCAACATGACCGTCGCCGTGACCCTGGCGCAGTTCCTCAACAGCGACGAGGCGCCGTGGAACTACATGATGGCAACCGCGATTTTCTACTCCGTCCCGCCGGTCGTGGCGTACTACGCGCTCCGCCGCTACATGACGGCGGGGCTGACGATGGGCGGGGTGAAGGGCTGAACCGCGCCTACAGCAGCTGATAGAGCTGCGCCTTCAGATACGCCGTCTCGGGCAGCGCCGGGTGCACCGGATGGTCCGGTCCGGCGCCGCTGGTCGCCACGATCCGCCCCGTGCGGCGGGCGCGGAACACGCCCTCGGCGATCCGCGCCGCCCACAGATCAAGCGGCGCGTGGTGGGAGCAGGAGGCGGCGAACAGGAACCCGCCCGGGGCAACCAGCGCCGCCGCCAGCCGCGCCATGCGGGCATAGGCGCGCAGCCCGGGATCCGCGTCCTTGCGACTGCGTGCGAAGGCGGGCGGATCGCACACCACGATATCGAACCGGTCCCCGGACGCGGCGAGCGCGGCCATGATGTCGAACGCATCGCCCCGGCTGGTGGCGACCCGTGCCGAAAGCCCGTTCAGCGCTGCGGCCGCGTCGGCCTGGGCGAGCGCGGGGGCGGAGCTGTCGACCAGCAGCACCGAGGCTGCGCCGGCAGAGGCGGCGCGCAGGCCGAACCCGCCCGTGTGGCAGAACACGTCCAGCACCCGCGCACCCGCGGCCAGTCCCGCCACCAGGTCCCGGTTCGGCCGCTGGTCGAAGAACCACCCGGTTTTCTGTCCTGCCAGGAGATCGACGGGGAAACGCAGCCCGGCCTCTTCCACCACCACGGAGCCGGGCTCGCCATGCAGCAGGGAAACCGTGTCCTCCAGCCCCTCCAGCCGGCGGGCGCCGCTGTCGTTGCGCGCGACGACGGCACGTGGGGACAGCTCGTGGAGCAGGGCGTCGCGCAGCGTCGGCAGCAGCCGGTCCATCCCGGCGGTATTGGCCTGCACCACCGCGACATCGCCGAAGCGATCGACGATCAGTCCGGGCAGGAAATCGGCCTCGGCATGCACCAGGCGATGGAAATCGCTGTCGCAGACGCGCGCGCGCAGCGCGATGGCGTCGCGCAGGCGGGCGCGGACCCAGTCGGTGTCGATCGCGGCATCCGGATCGCGATCGAGCAGC
>DAHWDR010000403.1:0-5014 GCA_027330745.1 Acetobacteraceae bacterium
CCCAGCTCTCCTCGTCGCAGGAGCCCTGCTTTGTATTCGGCTGGGTCCCGAACGCGGTTCCGGCGACCTCCCAGGTGCTGCTGGCCGGCGACCAGATCGCCGTCTGGGTGCTGCCCTCATTGGCGCTGCCGAAAAGAATCCGGCCGTCGAACAGGACCATGGAGGCGCAGTCGGCGGCGACAAAGCTTACAGTCGTCGGCTTGTCCGACGTCGTCATCTGGGTCCATTTGTTGCCCACCGGATCATAGATCTCGCCGAGCGAGGTGGCGCCGCCGCCACTTGAGGCGTTCGAGAACTCCCCGCCGATTGCATAGACCCGGCCGTCCTGCAGTACCCCCGTACCGAAGAACTGCCGGGTGTTCGTCATGTCCGATTCGGAGTTCGAGCCATCCGGCAAGGTCCAGCTTCCGCCGGCATATCCATTCTTCGGATCGGGCGTGTACCTCAGCCATTCCGCTTGGTTGGCGTTGTGGACGAGAACAGTGCCGTCGGTCAGCAGTAGCATGGTGTCGGCACTGAAGGCACCGGATGCCACATTGGGCGGTAGCGCGATCGCCTGCCAGTTGGACATGTATTGCCCCTTTGGTTGCGGTACGGACACAACTGTCGTGCCTCGCCAATCAGGGCGATGCGGAACGTATCAAAGATAACTATATTAGGCCGTCTGACCCAACATTAGCACGGTGCCGGGATGATAAACATCACTTTTCAGTCATGTTTACTCACGCGCCCTGGTTGGTCCGGCATTCCTCGGACCCGCTGCTAAATATTTCCCCACGTCGCCGATCTTGAGGCGAACCGGCCCGCGCTTGCGTTCGACCAAGCATGCGAGTGGGCAGGTCCAGTTCTCAACCATCGATGCTCGTGAGCGGTCTGGCCGCTCCCCGACCAACCCAAGCCACCGGCGGAACGTTCGCTTCACTCGCCGGCGGAGCGGAAGCGGATCGGCGCGTCCCCATCCATCGCCGCCGTCCAGATGGTTCGTCGGTATGTCCATTTTTCGAGATCGAGCCCGGCCCGCAGCCTCCTCGGAATGGGCCGCTCCCCCCACCCTGGGCAGCCCCACCCCCGCCCGCTATAGCTCCGCCCATGAAACCACCGCACCGACCCCATGGCGGCCCGAAACCGGCCGGCGGCACCCGCGGCCCCGGCCAGCCCCCGCGCGGCGCATGGACCAAGCGCGGCCCCGCCCCGGACCCCCGCGCGCCGGACCAGCGCGCCGATCCCAACCGCGCGCCGCGGCGCGACCCGCCGGACCCAGATCGTCGCCCCGACGGCCCCCGCCCCGACGCCCCCCGCCCGCAACCCTCTTCCCGCCTGCAAACCGCCTGGCGCCCGCGGGAGCCGGAACGTCCGCGCGACTCCCATCGCGGCCCGCCGCCCGCGCCCGCCGGCGCCGTGTGGCTCTATGGTCAGCACGCGGTCGCCGCGGCGCTCGTCAACCCCGCCCGCCGCCTGCGCCGCCTGCTCGCCACCGAGGAGGCCGAGGCCGATCTGCTCACCCGCGTCCCGCGCCCCTGGCCGCTCGCCGCCGAGCGCATGGAACGCCCGCGCATCGATCAGCTGCTCGGCCGCGACGCGGTGCATCAGGGCCTCGCGCTGCTCGCCGACCCGCTGGCCGCGCCGCAACTGGCGCTGGTGCTGGACCGGCCCGGGCCGGTGCTGGTGCTGGACCAGGTCAGCGACCCGCGCAATGTCGGCGCGATCCTGCGCTCGGCCGCGGCGTTCGGCGCCGCCGGCGTGATCGCCCAGGACCGCAACGCGCCCGAGGAAACCGGCTCGCTGGCGAAAGCCGCCTCCGGCGCGCTGGAAACCGTGCCGCTGCTGCGCGCGGTCAACATCGCCCGCACCCTGGTGGCGCTGAAGGCCGCGGATCGCTGGGTGATCGGCCTGGACGCTGCCGGCACCGAAAAACTGTCCGGCGCCGCGCTCGCCGGGCGCAAGCTGGTTCTGGTGCTGGGCGCCGAGGGCCAGGGGCTGCGCCGCCTGACCCGGGAGACGTGCGACATCCTGGCGAAACTGGCGATGCCGGGCAGCATGGAAAGCCTGAACGTCTCCGCCGCCGCGGCGATTGCGCTGTACGAAACCACGAGATTGCCATGAGCTTCGATCCCGTCCCCGCCGCCACGGCGCTACGCGATGCCCGCGCCGCCGGCGGCGTCCTGCCGGTCCTGCCCGCCGCCATCGCGCCGCGCACCGAGGCCGAAGGCGCCGCGGTCCAGGCCGCGCTGGCGCGTCTGCTGGGGGCCGCGCCGCCGGCCGGCTTCAAGATCGGCGCCACGGCCAAACGGATGCAGGAGTATCTGGGGCTGGGCGGCCCCGCCGCCGGCTTCATGGTGGCCGCCGGCGTCCATCCCTCGGGCGTGCGCCTGCGCTTCGCGGAGTACCAGCGCCCCGGCGTGGAATGCGAACTGGCGGTGCGCCTGGCGCGCGATCTGCCGCCCGGCCCCTGCGACCTGGCGACCGCCACCGCCGCGGTCGGCGATTTCTTCACCGCGATCGAGGTGGTGGAAAACCGCTACCCCGACCTGGCCGCCTTCGGCACCCCAAGTCTGATCGCCGACCAGGTGTTCCACGCCGCCGCGGTCCTGGGCACGCCGGATGCGGATTGGCGCGGGCGCGACATCCCGGCCTTGCGCGGCACCTTGTCGATCGACGGCGCGGCGCGCGATCAGGGTGTGGCGGCGGACCTTCTTGGCCATCCGCTGAACGGGCTCGCATGGCTGGCCGCGTCCCCGGTTGCCGCCGCGTTTGGCGGTTTGCGCGCGGGGCAGGTGGTGCTGCTTGGCAGCGTCACGCCGCCGATCTGGCTGGACGCGCCGGGGGAGATCCTGGTGTCGTTCCCGCCGCTGCCGGAGGTGCGGGTAACGTTCCTTTAACCGGCGCCGGGCGATGCTGCCGCCGACCGCGCGTGTCCGCGCCGCGGCGCCCCTTTCGCCAGAACGGCGCTGCTGGAACGCGCGCATGAAGCCCCGTCCGAACGCCCCCTGGCACCTTCTGCCGGAACCGGAACAACTCGCTTTGACCCGCGCCGCGCTGACCCGCGCCGCGCAAACCATCGCCACCCAGGCGGAGACGCTGGCCGCGGAGATGGAGGCCGGCACCCTGGCCGATCACGGCGGCCCGGACGCGCTGCGTCTGCTGGCCGCGGTGGTGCGCACCCATGTCATGCCCGCCGGTGCCATGCCCGCCGGTCCGATCGGGCACGCATAGGCGGGGCGCGACGGCGCTGGTAGGTTTCCGCGCTGACCGCCATGCCGGAGGACCCGCCGATGACCGCCGATCCCGCCACAACGGGGCTATGGGACACGCTCGGTCTGCCCGCCGATGCGCTGGACGACCTGACATTGACCGGCGCGGACCCGGTGTTGCCGTCCTCGTTCGCGCTCGGCACCGCCGCGCGCGCCGCGGTGGCCGCCTCCGCCCTGGCCGCTTCCAGTCTGCACCGCCAGCGCGGCGGCGCACGCCAGGGCGTGGCCGTGGACATGGCCCACGCCGCCGCCGATTTTCATTCCGAACACTGGATGACCGCGAACGGCGTGGCGCGCGGCGATGGCTGGGACCGCATCGCCGGGCTGCATCGCTGCGGCGATGGCCGCTGGGTGCGCCTGCACACCAATTTCCCGCATCACCGCGCCGGGGTGCTGGCGCTGCTCGGCTGCGATTATGACCGGGCTGCGGTCACCGCCGCGCTGCAATCCTGGACCGCGATCGGGTTCGAGGACGCGGCCGCCGCGGCCGGAATATGCGTCACCGCCGCGCGCCGCTTCGCGGAATGGGACGCGCATCCGAACGGCCAGGCGGTCCATGGCGAACCGCTGATCGGCTTCGAACGCCTGGATCACGCGCCGCCGCGCCCGCTGCCGCCCGCCGCGGACCGTCCGCTCGCCGGGCTGCGCGTTCTGGACCTCACCCGCGTCATCGCCGGCCCGGTCTGCGGGCGCACGCTCGCCGCGCATGGCGCCGAGGTGCTGCGCCTCACCGCGCCGCATCTGTTCAACCCCGAACCGCTGGAGATCGACACCAGCCGCGGCAAGCGCTCGGCCTGTCTCGATCTGCGCGAGGCGGCGGCGCGGGAGATTCTGGCCGGGCTGATCGGCGGCGCGGATGTGTTCGTGCAGGGCTACCGGCAGGGCGCGCTTTCCGGCTTCGGCTTCGCCCCGGCGCAGGCGGCGGCGCTGCGCCCCGGGCTGATCTATGTCTCGCTCTGCGCCTATGGCTTCACCGGCCCCTGGGCGGGGCGGCGCGGCTTCGACAGCCTCACCCAGACCGCCAGCGGATTCAACCTGGCCGAGGCCGAGGCGGCCCATGAGGCCACCCCGCGCGCGCTGCCGGTGCAGGCGCTGGATCACGCGTCCGGGTATCTGCTCGCCGCCGGGGCCTTGGCCGGCTTGGCGAAGCGCGCGACCGAAGGCGGCAGCTGGCATGTGCGCGTGTCGCTGGCGCGCACCGGGCAATGGATCCGTGGGCTGGGACGGATCGACGGCGGCCTCGGTGCGCCGGCGCCGACGCGGGCCGCGGTCGCCGGGTTCCTGGAGGAGACCGCAAGCGGCTACGGCCCCCTGGTCGCGGTGCGCCATCCGGGGCGGCTGGCCGCCACGCCACCCCACTGGGCGCTGCCGGCGATGCCGCCCGGCACGCATCCCCCGCGCTGGGCGTGAGCGCCCAGATGAAGCGCGATTAATCCGGCGCGCACGCCGAGCGATCTCGACGCGCCCCGCCCCGTCCCTGTAGGTAGCCGTCGCCCCGCCGAGGACCCGCCATGCCCAAACTCGCCAAGCTGACCCGCCGCGCCGTGCTGCCGCTGATCGCAAGCGCCGTCGCCGCCCCTATCTCTGCCACCCGCGCCTTTGCCGCCCCCGCAACCCCCGCTACCGCCGCCCAGACCGCTTCCTGGGAAACCCCGCGCACCCTGGGTCACCCGGACGCGAAGATCGTGGTCGAGGAATGGTTCTCGCTCACCTGCACCCATTGTGCCGATTTCGCCGGCACCACCTTCCCCGAGCTGCGCAAG
>DAHWDR010000415.1:0-5268 GCA_027330745.1 Acetobacteraceae bacterium
CCCAACGTGATCCTGACCCCGCATTACGCCGGCCCCACCTGGGACAACCAGTACACCCGGTTCCGCAACGGCTTCGACAATGTCGAGCGCGTCGCCCGCGGCGAGGCGCCGCTGTGGGTGATCCCCGAACTGCGCGGGTGACCTGGCGCATCGGCGCGTAATATTCTTTCGTCTCCCCCAGCGCGCGGGTCATGCCGCGCGCTGGGTGCACCGCAGCATCGTGACGGTTGTGGCGAAATCTCCGCCCGGTCCGGTTCCCGCTTGGCAGCGCGGCGCAATCCGCCCCATGTTCGCTTCGGCGGCCCGGCACGCGGGCGGCCGGAGGGATGTTCCATGGATCTCGGCCTTGCCCCGGAACCCACGCTGAATCTGGAGGCCCGCTACAGCGAGCTGGATCACCCGGTCTTGCTGTCCGGCGTGCAGGCGCTGGTGCGCGTGCTGCTGGAACAAGCCCGCCGCGATCGCGCCGCCGGGTCGCGCACGGCGGGGTTGGTATCGGGGTATCGCGGCTCGCCGCTCGGCGGGTTCGATCTGGAACTCTGGCGCCGGCAGAAGCTGCTCACGGCCCACGACATCCGCTTCCAGCCGGGCGTGAACGAGGACATGGCCGCGACCATGCTATGGGGCACGCAGCTGCAGGATGCGTTCCCCGGTGCGCGCTTCGATGGCGTGTTCGGGATGTGGTACGGCAAGGGGCCGGGCGTCGATCGCTCGGGCGATGCGTTGCGCTGCGCCAACATGATGGGCACGCATAAGCTGGGCGGCGTGCTGGCGGTGGCCGGCGATGATCACGGCGCGCAATCCTCTACCTATCCGCACCAGACCGAGCACGTCTTCGAAGGCGTGATGATGCCGATCCTGAACCCGGCCTCGGTGCAGGACATCCTGGATTTCGGCCTGGCCGGGATCGCGCTGTCGCGATACGCGGGGCTGTGGGCGAGCCTGAAGACCACCGCCGAGACCGCCGAACAGGCCGCCACCGTGATCCTGCGCGCGGCGCACGCCTATGCGGTGCCGGAGCACGCGTTGCCCGCCCATCCGATCGGCTACGACATCGGCCTGCACCACCCGGCCGACCGGTTCGAGCTGGAACGGCGGATGATCGAAGAACGCCTGCCCGCCGCGCAGGCCTGGATTCGCGCCAACCCGGTCGATCGGCTGGTATTCGGCGGCGCCGACGCGCCGATCGGGATCGTGACCGTCGGGCGAGCGCATATGGACACGATGCACGCGCTGCGCCGGATGGGTCTGGCCGATCACCCACGGCTGGCGCTGTACAAGGTGGGGCTGTCCTGGCCGCTTGAGACCGAGGGGCTGCGCGGCTTTGCCCGCGGCAAGCAGGCGCTGCTGGTGATCGAGGAAAAGCGCAGCTTCGTCGAAGCCCAGATCCGCGACGCGCTGTATCATCTTCCGGCGGCCGAACGCCCGGATGTGGCCGGCAAGACCGACGCCGCCGGGGCCGCGCTGCTGTCGCCGCTGCTGGAGGTTTCTCCCGAGACCATCGCCGTCGCGCTCGCCCGCTTCCTCCCCGCGTACGGGCTGAACACCCCTGCCCCGCCGGCCATTCCGCATCCCGACCGGCCGGAGGGGCTGCTGCGCCGCATCCCGGCGTTTTGCGCCGGCTGCCCGCACGCGACGTCCACCGTGGTGCCGGAAGGCTCGATCGCCACCGCCGGCATCGGCTGCCATTTCATGGCCCAGGACCGCGGCCCGGAAACCCGCACCTTCACGCAGATGGGCGGGGAAGGTGCCACCTGGGCCGGCCTCGCGCCGTTCACCACGCTGCCGCATCTGTTCGCCAATCTGGGCGACGGCACCTACACCCATTCGGGCATTCTCGCGATCCGCCAGGCGGTCGCGGCGAACACCCGCGTCACGTATAAAATCCTGGTCAACGATGCGGTGGCGATGACCGGCGGACAGCCGGCCGAGGGCGGGTTCA
Organism: Acetobacteraceae bacterium; assembly: GCA_027330745.1. Lineage (GTDB taxonomy): Bacteria > Pseudomonadota > Alphaproteobacteria > Acetobacterales > Acetobacteraceae > JAJZVS01. The sequence goes on from DAHWDR010000415.1 coordinate 1,943, forward strand.
CCACCGCCGATATCGCCGCACAAGTCCGCGCCGAGGGCGTGCGGCGGATCGCCGTGGTGGCGGACGAGGCCGCGCGCCTGCCACCCGCCACCGCTTTGCCGCCCGGCGTGACGCGCCATACCCGCGACGAACTGGACGCGGTGCAACGCGATCTGCGCGCGACCGAGGGCGTATCGGTGCTGCTGTACGATCAGGTCTGCGCCACCGAAAAGCGCCGCCGCCGCAAGCGCGGCAAGCTGGCCGACGCGACGCGCAGCGTCGTCATCAATCCGGAAGTGTGCGAGAACTGCGGCGATTGCTCGACGCAATCGGGGTGCATCGCGATCGAACCGATGGAAACCGTGCTCGGCCGCAAGCGGCGGATCAACCCGACGGCGTGCAACGTCGATCTGTCCTGTCTGAAGGGGTTCTGCCCCAGCTTCGTCACCGTCGCCGGCAGTCCGCGCGCGCCGGAAGCGGATCATCGCTGGGCGGAGCGCGAGGCGGCGCTGACGGCTGCTCTGCCCGAACCCGTCCTGCCCGCGGCTGCGCCATGGCGGGCGCTGTTCGCCGGCATCGGCGGCGGCGGGATCGTTACATCCGGTGCGATCCTGGCGATGGCGGCGCATCTGGAAGGCAAATCCGTGCGCACGCTGGATTTCACCGGGCTGGCGCAAAAGAACGGCGCGGTGGTCGCGCATGTGCAGATCGGCGCGGAGGACGGGCTCGATGTGGTACGCATACCGCTGGGCAGCGCGGATCTGATGCTGGCGGCGGATCTGGCGGTGGCGGCCGGGCCGGGCGTGCTGGAACGCTGCGCGCCGGAGGGCGCGGTGATCGGCAATCTGGATCTGGCGGCCACCGCCGCGTTCAAGGCCGATCCGCATCTGGTGATCGATGCGGGACTGCACCGGCGCACGATCGCGCGCAGCACCGGACGGGGCACGTATCTGCACGGCGTGCGGCTGGCCGAGACGCTGTTCGGCAACGCCCAGGCGATGAACACGCTGCTCCTGGGTCTGGCCTGGCAACAGGGCCTGGTGCCGGTGAGCGAGGCCGCGATCCGCCGCTCGATCACGTTGAACGGCGCGGCCGTGGCGGTGAACCAGCGCGCGTTCACCTGGGGCCGCATCCTGGCCCACCAACCCGCGCTGATCGACGATATCCTGACGCCGCAGGCGGAGGCTCCGCCCGAGGACCTGACGGCGCTGATCGCCGATCGCGCCGCGCGTCTGACCGAGTACCAGAACGCCGCGTACGCCGCCCGTTACCGAGCCCTGGCCGACGCGGCCGCGGCGCGTGAGACCGCCGTCTTCGGCGCCGCCGGCCCGTTCGCTCGCGCCGTGGCCGAGGGATTGTTCCGGGTGATGGCGATCAAGGACGAATACGAAGTCGCCCGCCTGCACGCGCGCGCCAGCTATGGGCCGGCGCCGGTGTTCCATCTGTCCCCGCCACTGCCGCTGGGGATCGATCCGGCCACCGGACGGCGGCGCAAGATCGCAATCCCGGGATGGATCGCGCTGCCGCTGTTCCGGCTGCTGCGCCACGGCAAGCGGCTGCGCGGCTCGGCGCTGGACCTGTTCGGGACGCAGGCGGAACGGCGCCAGGAACGCGCGCTGATCGTGCTATACGAAGCGGACCTGCGCGACGCGATGGCCGCGCTGACGCCGGCCACGCGGGACGCGGCCGTGGCGCTGGCGAAGCTGCCCGACCTGATCCGCGGTTTCGGCCCGGTGAAGGACACGAACCGGGAAAAAGCGATGACCCAGCGCGAAATCCTGCGTGCAGCGCTGCGCGCGCCGGCGCCCGCGGCGATGGCGGCCGAGTAGCTGCCGATCCTGACGTAGGGTGCCGGCTTCGGTGGTCAGGATCGGCACGCCAGCTCGTTGTTTGCAGTGGAGTGCTGATCCCTTGCGTTCGCTGCAAACGGCGATAAACGCAAGGGGCAGGACATTACGCCATCGCCCCGCGCGCGGCGACCGGCCACAGACATTCCACGCGGCCGTTGCGCACGCCCACATACCAGTCGTAACGATCCACCGTGGGGTCGCAATGGCCGGGCACCAGGCGCAGCTTCTCGCCCAGCTTCGGCGCGGCCGTTTCGCTGCCCGCTTCCAGCTTGCCGTGTTCGTCGGAGGCCGAGACGTAGCGTAGCTCGGGGCGGTTCCAGACCAGGGGCATCCCGCTATCCACCGTCACCGCCTTATGCCCCGCGTCCAGCACCGCGACGCCGGGTTGCGCGGCGCTCATCACCTGGGCCAGCACGAAGAGCGCGTGGCGGAACAGGCTGACCGGTTGGCCGGATTCGTCCAGGTTACGCCCGTAATCGGCGTCCATGAAGATGTAGCTGCCGGCCTGGATTTCGGTGAACACGCCGGAGCCGGCTTCCAGCGCGAAACTGCCGGTGCCGCCGCCGCCGATGATCGGGCATTCCAGGCCCTGCTGGCGGAGTTGTTCCATGGTGCGGCGGGCGCCCTCGGCCGCGGTGGCGATCAGGGCGGCGCGTTCGGTGGCGGTGCGGCGGTGCTGGGCGCTGCCCTGATAGGCTTGCAGCCCGCCGAAGCGCAGATGCGGGGAGGCAGCGATCTGGCGTGCCAGCGCGACCGCATCGGGCCCGGGGGCGACGCCGCAGCGGCCCGCCCCGGCGTCGATTTCCACCAGCACCGTCAGGCGGCGACCGGCGGCTTCGGCGGCGGTGGCGATCGCGGCGATGCCGGCTTGGTCATCGGCGCAGACGGCCACGTTGGCGATGCCCGACAGGGCGGCCAGGCGCGCGAGCTTGCGCGGCGCCACGACTTCGTTGCTCACCAGGATGTCGGCGATGCCGCCCCAGGCCAGGATTTCGGCCTCGGCCACTTTCTGCACGCATTGGCCGACCGCGCCGCGGGCCATCTGCGCGCGCGCGATCACCGGGGATTTATGGGTTTTGGCATGGGCGCGCAGCTTCGCGCCGGTGGGGGCCAGAAGCGCTGCCATGCGGTCGAGATTATACTCGAACGCATCGAGGTCCAGGATCAGGGCGGGGGTGTCGATGTCGGATTCGGGCTGGCCGGGTTCGGCGGGGGGCGGCTGGGGCATGGGCGGCTTCCGATTGGGGCGGGCCGCAGCATAGCAGGGTGTCGGCCGGGTTGGAGCCTGGGGTTCCCGGCCGGGTGAGACACGATGCGACCCGCCGCGCGCGTGACGGGATGGCGCAGGTGACCGGGAAGGACGCCGATCAGGTCTTCCCCCTCACCGGCAATCCGGATGTCGGAATGTTCCGCCTGCAAAAAGCGGGCACCCGGTATTGGCAGGTATGGCGGCTCGCCCTGGTCGGCATCGGTCGCGCGAAGATGCTGGATACCGGC
>DAHWDR010000006.1:0-8446 GCA_027330745.1 Acetobacteraceae bacterium
GAAACTCCAGCCGCGGCAGCCATGCTGCGCCCAGCCGTCGAAATCGGCCGGGTTGCCGCGCACATACAGCATCCCGTTGATCGAGGACGATCCGCCCAGCGTGCGACCGCGCGGCCAGTGGATCGGCCTTCCGGCACTGCCGGGGCCGGGCTCGGCGGTGTAGTTCCAGTTCACCACCGGGTGCGCCAGCAGCTTCAGCACGCCGGCGGGAATGTGGATCCAGGGATTACGGTCCGGTGGCCCGGCCTCCAGCAAGGTGACGCGGGCGCCGGTCTCGCTCAGCCGGCTGGCGATCACGCAACCGGCGGAGCCGGCGCCGATCACCACATAATCCGTCTCCATCCCCAGGCCCTTTGCGGCGTTGCCGCCCGATGATGCGGGGGAGTCGCATGCGCGGCAACCGCGGCGAAGTCCAGGGGATGGGGTACACCCGGGCTTCGCGGCCGCTACGCCGCGCGCCGCCCGCGCTCGGCGCGACGGCGTTCGATTGCGCCGAGTGCGGCCCACATCGCGTCCGGCAGCAGCGGAAGGCCGTCCTCCAGCAGGCTCATGACCCGCGCCGCCTCGGCCTGGACGCCGCGGTCGGCCGCCGCGCCCAGCTCCTCGATCGCCTCCGAGAATCCGACCGCGCCGAACAGATCCGCCAGACCTTTCAGATCGTCGCACACGCGCAGCATGGGCACGGTTTCGAAGCCCGGGATCAGCTCGGCCAGACGCACCGTTTTCCCCGCCGCCTCGTCCAGAAACTCCTGCACGCAGGCCCGCGTGCGTTCCAGACCGATTTCGCTCACCATCGCCTCCAGGAACGGCTCGGAGACCTGCGCCACCGGGGCCGCCGCGGCTTCCGCGCTCAGCGCTACCCCCGCGCCGCGCGGCGCCGCAGCGATCCAGCCGCGCAGCCGTTGCGCCAGATGATCAAGATCGGTCGGTTTGCCCACCATCGCGGTCACCCCGGCAGCGCGACATTCCGCCTCGGCCGTTTCCCCCGCGCGCGCCGTCAGCGCGACGATCGGGATCGCGCTGGCGCGGCCGGGCAGGGCGCGGATGCGGCGCGCTGTCTCCAGCCCGTCGATCCCAGGCAGGATCAGGTCCAACAGCACCGCGTCCAGCCCGTCATGTTCGGCCATGCGCACCGCTTCCTCCCCGGTCGCGGTGGGGAACACGGTGAAACCGTTGCGCGTGAGCGCGGCGCCGAGCAGGGCACGGTTGGTCTCATCGTCCTCGACCACCAGCACCCGTCCGCCGACGCCGGAGCTGATGGGCGAGGGCAGCAGCGCCGACAACGCCGGCTGGTCGGCCAGCAGACGGGCGACCACGTTGGCCACCTCGCCCGCGCGCGCGCCCCGGCGCAGCACCGTGTCCATTCCCGTCGGCCGGTCCGCCTGCGGGTCCTCGGCCAGTCCGATCAGGGCCAGGGAGCGGCCGAAGCCGGAGGCACGCAGCCGCAGGCAAAATGCTTCGGGTGCCATGCCGCACATGGCGAAATCCAGCACCACCACGTCCAGTACGCCGGACCGTGCCACCGCGCGTTCGGCCAAAGCAAGGCCCAGATACCCGTCCGGCGCGGTCTCCACCGCGAAGCCCAGCGCTTCCAGCTGCACCGCCAGCGCCCCGCGCGGGCTTTCCGGCAAGCCGACGATCAGCGCGCCGCGCCCGGCGAAGGCGTGGTGGCGGGCATCCTCGGGCATCCGCTCGGCCGGGCAGATCAGGGTGAAGCGCGCGCCCGCGCCGGGGGTGCTGTCCAGGGTCAGCGCGGCGCCCATCGCCGCGGCGTTCTCGCGGCAGAGGGCGAGGCCCAGCCCGGTGCCGGGGACGCCGTCGGCGCGCTCGAAGCGCTCGAAGATGCGGGCCTGGTCCTCGGCGGCGATGCCGGGGCCGGTGTCGGCGACGGTGATGCGAATCGCCGACGCGCCGGGCTCGGGGACGGCGGACAAGGTCACCTCGCCGGCGCGGGTGCGGGCGACGGCGTTGGCCAGCAGGTTCACCACAATCTGGCGCAGCCGCGCACCATCCACAGACCAGGTGCCAGACAGCGCCGGGTCGATCCGGACCGTCAGCGTCAGGCCGCGCTGCTCGGCTTCGGCGGCAAACAGCGTGGTGGGGCCGGTCAGCAGCTCGGACAGATCAGCCGCCTCCATGGCCGCCGCCGCGCCGCCGGCGATCGCCAGCAACCCGTTGAGCAGCGCAAGAAGCGCGCCGCCGCTGGCGCGCAGCTGTTCTACCCAGCGGCGCTGCTCGTCCTCCAGCGCCCCGTCCAGCAGCAGGTCGCAGATCCCCAGCACGCTTTGCATCGGCGTGCGCATGTCGTGGCCGATCGCGGCCAGCGCGGTTTCCTGGTCGCGTCGGGTGGCGGCGAGCGTGCGCCGGGCGTCGGCCAGTGCCGACTCGGCCTGTTCGGCGCGGGCCAAGGTGGCGATTTCGGCGATGGCGGGGTCGTGCGGGGCGGGCGGGGAGGCCGCAGGACGCGGCACGATGCCGGCGATCGGAGCGAGGCGCGCCGCGGTAGCGCCCTGGGTCGGGCGCGGGGTGCCGCGGCGGAGCAGCAGTAGCCCGAACACCACCCAAAGCCCCAGGAATTCCAGCGCCGCGCCGGCGACACTGCCGCGTAGCAGCGGCCAGAACGCGGCCCAGGCGGCGGTGCGCGACAAGCTGGCACGCACGGACGCCGTGGCCCCGTGTAGCGTCTGGCTGACGGTCAGCACTGGCGGGACGGCGCGCAGCGCGATGCGGGCGATCGTTTCGGCCGGCACGCTGGACCAGCCGGCCGGCGCGGCGATCGCGCCGCCGCCGCCGGCACGCGCAAGCACGGTCCCGTTACGCGCGATCAGGCGCAGACTGGCGCCATGGGCAAGCGGCGCCCGGGCAAGCAGGGAAGCGGCCCAGCGCGGTGCCGCCAGCGCGCCCACCATCCCGACGGCCTGGCCGGTCGCGTCGCGCACCGGCAGGGTCAGAAGCAGCGTCGGCCCCGGGCGCGACCAGCCGGGCCGCGCCAGCGCCAAGCCGATCCCGGGCGCACGGGCCGCCAGGGCGTGGCCAAACCAGGCCCGCGCGGACAGGTCCGGCGTCCGCTCCGGCAGCGGATCGGAGGCGGCGATCAGCGTACCGGACGCGGAGGCGGCGAACACCTCGTGCATCCCAGGCGCCGCGATCTGCAAGTGCAGCAGGCGCGCGGTCAGCCCCAGCCGGTCGCCGCGCAGATCGGCGGGCGTGATGCGCCCGGCGCGATCGGCGAATCGCGCCAACTCGGCATCCGCCCCGCGTGCCGCGGCGGTGGCCGTGGCGGTCAGTTCGGCGCGCGCCAGCCGATCGACCGATTGCCCCGTTTCCACCAGATGACGGGCCAGCAGCGCAGCCATCACGATCGTCAGGACGGCGAACACCGCCCCGCGCAAGCCGAGACTCAAGGCACGGCCCGCGCGCGACGGGGAGGGAAGGGGCATACGAGGTCTCGCCTGGGGTCGGAGGTCGCCGGCGGCATGGTTACTCCGGGGAACGTTACAACTATATTTCTGCGCAGCACGATTGCGGGTCCCGATGGCAGCATGGTGGCATCCGGGAGCCGATGTGCGGCGCGGGCCGAACAATTTCGCGCGAGCGGAAAAAATGAACGGCACCGGGCGTGCCATGACGAACCTGGGGAAGTTCGTGCGCCGGGTTTTGGCTGGGGAGCCTGGACATGCCCGTCGCGACCCGGTGCCGACAGGGAGCGGCCGCCCGAGGGGCGAGACGGCCGCTCCGCTGCTCGACCTGGCTTTGGGGGCCCCATTGCGGGGCGGCCAGCGTCCCGTTGGGGATCGGGACGGACACGGTGGTATCGCGGGTATTCGGCGTTGCATACAGGAAGAGGTGGCGGGGATTTCCGGCGGATCAGGCCCTTCGTGATTCGCGGGAAGTCCCCCGGGATTTCCCGGAGTTTCCTGTTTCGTTCAGGATTTCTGGTCGCCGCCTGGGTTGCCGCCTGACATGCGTCGTGGACCGCCCCCCGGAACGCCCGCTGGGACGCCCGCTGGGACGCCCCCCGAGACGCCCCCTGAGACACGCCGACGCAGCGTGCCGGTCCGCTCGGCGCGGATCGTGCCTTCGGGCAGGCTATCGGGGATACTCAGGCGATACGGCCCGATCCGCAGCACCGATCCCGGCTCCAGCGGCGCGGTCCCGGATACCCGCGTGCCATCGATGAAGGTGCCGTTGGTGGAATTGAGGTCGGTGACCAGCACCGCGCCGTCGGACAGCTCCAGCCGGCAATGCGCGCGCGAGACCTGCACCGATGGCAGCATCAACCCGGCGCCGGGGGCGCGGCCGATCACCAGCGGTTCCTCGCCGAGTTCGATCCGGGGCGGCGGATCGCCCGGGCCGGTGATGACCAGCGCGGCCGAGGTCTCGGCGATATCGGGCAGGACGATATGGGCGAGCCCGGTGCCGTCCACCGGGCCGCCGCGGCGCGATAATTCCTCGGCTTGGCGAGCCAGCGCGGTACCCGACTCGGCCAGCGCGGCGGCGAACGGCGCCTCGGCCGCGGCAGCGAGGCCGACGCGCAGCGCGCGCCCCGGGCGGCGCTCGATCAGCCCCATGCGCATCAGGAACGCCAGATGATCGCGGGTGGTCTGGAAATTCTGCTTGATCGCGCCCAGCAGGACGGCGGCCATCTGGTCGGCGAGCAGCCCGTCTTCTTCCTCGGCGGCCGGCTTCGCGACCGTGAATTTCTGCTCCAGCGCCATCAGCAGCAAGGTGCTGTGGGAAACCGATAGCAGATGCCGCCGCGCATCGATCCGCCGCGCGCGCGACAGGCCCGCGGCCTCGAACACCTGTTCGGCGCCGGTGAGCCAGGTTTCCTGCGCCGTCTCCACCGCGGCGAGCAGCGCGGCGCGCCCAGGCGGATCGATCGCGACCGCGCTGGTTGCACGCAATCCGGCCAGCGCCGCGCCAAGGGTCAGCAGGCGGACCCCGACATCGCGCAGATAGAGATCGTATTGGGCGAACAACGCCGGTGTCGGCACCACCACGGTGCGCGCGGTCAGGGGCGCGTCGGCCGGGTCCAGGGTGCACAGCGAAAGCGCGCGCAGTTCGCCGATGCGTTCGCGTACGGTGGCGTCATCGAGCAGGAACACCTGCTTGACCAGGCCGTACATCTCGCCGAGCGCGGCACCGGTCCGCGCGCGCACCGCGAGATGACTGACCAGATGCCACTGTGCCCGCCGGTGCAGGGCAGGGAAATGGCGTAGCCAGACATCCTGGGTGGCAGTCAGGAAACGAACCGTTTCGCGCTCTGTGAGCACTGGGGCCTCGCGGTAGGGGACGGGGCGTCGTGCGGGCATTGTAGCGCGGGCCGGGGCGCAGGGTCCAACCCGGATGTTGCCGACCCGTCAGACCGGGGCCAGCATCTTGCCCGGGTTCATGATCCCGTGCGGGTCCAGCGCCTGTTTCACCGCCCGCATCACCGCGATCCCCGTGCCGTGTTCCAGCGCCAGCAGGCCGCGCTTGTGCAGGCCGATGCCGTGCTCGCCGGTGCAGGTGCCGCCGAAACGGATCGCGCGCTCGCCGACTCGCATCGCGAGTCCCTCGGCGCGCGCGGTTTCGTCCGGATCGTGCTCATCGAACATGATACCGAGATGAAAATTGCCGTCGCCCACATGCCCCACCAGCGGCGCCAGCAGGCCGGTGGCCGCGATATCGGCCTCGGTCTCGGCGATGCAGGCGGCGAGTTCGGAAATCGGCACGCATGCATCCGTGCTCATGTTCTTGCGCCCGGGAGCAGCGGCCATGCAGGCATGATAGGCGTCGTGGCGCGCTTTCCACAGCCGCGTGCGGTCTTCCGGCCGTTCCGCGAAGGCGAAGGCGCTGCCGCCATTGTCGGCACAGATCCCCTGCATCGTTTCGACCTGTTCGGCGACCGCGCCGGCGGAGCCGTGGAACTCCAGGAACAGGGTCGGGTTGGCCGCGTATTCGTTCAGCTTCGCGTATGCGATGCAGACCCGCATCTGCGAGGGATTCAAATATTCCACGCGCGCCAGCGGCAGGCCGATCTGCAACGCGGTGATCACGGTCGCGATCGCCGCGCCGGTGTCGGGGAACTGGCAGACGGCGGCAGAGATGGTTTCCGGCAGGCCATGCAGCCGCAGCTGGATTTCCGTGATCAGGCCCAGCGTGCCTTCCGACCCCACGAACAGGCGGGTCAGATCAAGTCCGGCGGCGGATTTTCGCGCCCGTCCCCCGGTGGTGACGATTTGTCCGTCCGGCATGACAACGGTCAGCCCCAGCACCGCCTCACGCATCGTGCCGTAGCGCACCGCGGCGGTGCCGGAGGCGCGGGTGGCCGCCATGCCGCCGATCGAGGCGTCGGCGCCGGGATCGACCGGGAAGAACAGCCCGTGGCCGCGCAGCTCCTCGTTCAGGCGTTTGCGGGTGACGCCGGCCTGGACGCGGCAATCCAGCGCCTCCGGCGAGATCGCCAGGATGCGATCCATGTTGGCCATCGAAACGCTGACGCCGCCCTGGATCGCGGCAACATGGCCTTCCAGCGAGGTGCCGGAGCCGAACGGAACCACCGGCACGTGGGCCGCGTGGCACAGCGCCAGGATCGCGGCGACCTCGTCGGCGTCGTTGGGAAAGGCGACCGCGTCGGGCACTCCGATGGCGGGCAGGCCCTCGCCATGGCTGTGGTGTTCGCGCACCGCGCGGGCCGTGGACAGGCGCTCGCCCAGGCGGGCGCGCAGAGCGGCGATGACGGTTTCCATGACGGGTCCTGGGGCGGGGAATGACGCCGTCGGGACATGCCGCAGGCGACGGATGGAGTCCAGGCACGGGCGGCGGGTGCCGGGGCCGGGCATGTGCCGCGGATTGTCAGTGCCGTCCGGCGCTGGTAGGGAACCGCCATGGTCGGAGCGTAGCGCAGTCTGGTAGCGCATCAGTCTGGGGGACTGGGGGTCGTGGGTTCGAATCCCGCCGCTCCGACCAATCAGCCCGGGTGCGGCGCCCAGTTGTAAACCCGCCGCAGCGCCTCCCCCATGAGCATCGCCCGGTCGCTGTCGGACAGCCGCTCGCTGAGGCGGAACGCATCCACGCCCTGGCGGTAGGTCAACAGCAGGACTGCGCGGGTCCAATCGGTGCCCCACAGACAGCGCTCCAGTCCGAACGCGTCGAAGATCCGCCACAGCGGATCCCAGATGTCGTGATACGGAAACGCCTCGCGCGACAGGGTGCAAGCGCCGCTGATCTTGACCACCACATTGTCCAGCGCCGCCAGTTGCAGAAGCTCCGGCAGCTGCGCGAAGGGCACCGCGGGCACCGGCGGCTCGAACGGCTGCTGCAACCCCAGATGGTCGATCACGATCCGTGTGCCGGGATGGCCCGCCGCCATCGCGCGTGCCTGATCGAGCCTGCCCCAGCACAGCAGATTGACCGGCAGCCCATGCCGTCCGGCCGAAGCCAGAACCCGGCCGATGCCCGGGTCCGCGGGATCGCCGGTGACATCGGCATTGAGCAGAATGCGGATCCCGACCGCGCCCGGGGTGGCCTTCCACGCCGCGATCGTTTCGTCCACCGCGGGATCGGCCGGGTTCACCGGCTTCACCAGCCCGAACCGCCCGGGATGGCTGGCATGGACCTCCAGCGCGTAGCGCGCATCGTGGCGATACATCGCGTACGGCGAGACCAGGATCGCGCCGTCCACGCCGACCTCGTCCATGGCCGCGACCATCTGATCGCCGGTGGCCTCGGCCGGACCGTGCAGGAAACCGGCCCAGGGGCGGCCGGGATGGTTGCGCTCGTAAGCGTGGACCTGGGAATCGATGATCGGCATGGTTTCACTCCCGTTCTGGTGGCCGGACATGGTCGGCGGATCGCGTGCTCAGGACCGGCGGATCACGCCGCCGCCAGCACCATCCGCGCCGCCTTCTCGCCGATCATGATCGACGGCGCGTTGGTGTTGCCCGAGGTGAGCGGCAGCATGATTGAGGCATCGTCAATGTCAGGCCAGTCGCCCCACGACCACGCCGCCGGCTACGGCTTGGGCTCCGCCAACGCCAGCCGTCGGCATGGCCGACCCTAATCCTTTGTCGGACCCACAATGCGCACAATTTTGTCCCACTCATTCTTGAACTGGGCGACCTCATCCGCCTTTATCCCTACCCCGACAAAACCGTCGCTGTTATGGGGCACACTGTGATCGTCGATTCTAACGGTTTTGTTCTTGAGCCTATCCTTTAGCTTCTGCTCAAGGAACGGTAGCCATTCGCTTTGACTTATCACGTAGAACTCCGGCCTTTCGTCTGGTCTCTTGCCCTGCAAGTCGACCAGTACAAGAAACCTGGGTCCGTCCTCGGGCGCGATGCCTTTGACACCTGGCCATTCGCGTCCTTGCTTGGTTTTGACCTCAACGCGCGCGATTTCTTTTTCGCCATCAAGCAACAAATCAACCTTTTTCCGATTTCCCAGCGTCAACTGTGCG
>DAHWDR010000012.1:0-10479 GCA_027330745.1 Acetobacteraceae bacterium
CTGGCCGATTTCGCCGGCCCCGTGCATGCGGTGAACCCTCGCTACGACCGCATCGGCGACCGTCCCTGCCATCCTACAATCGCCGCCATCGGTAACCAGGTGGATTGCGTGGTGATCGCGGCGGCGCGGGAGGCGGTGGAACCGCTGGTGCGCGATGCCGCCGCCGCCGGCGCCGGCGGGGTGATCGTGTTCGCCTCCGGCTATGCCGAGATCGGCACTGCGGAACGCCGCGCCGAGCAGGACCGCCTGACCGCGATCGCGCGTGACACCGGCCTGCGCATCGTCGGGCCGAACACGATCGGCCTGGTCAACGCCGCGCTGAAATCGCGCGCCACCTTCATGACCATCACCGACATTCCGCCTGGCGGCGCCCGCCCGATCGGCATCATCAGCCAGTCCGGGGCGCTCGGCATGTCGCTCGCGCAGGGGGTCGCGCGCGGCGTGTCGGTCAGTCACGTGCTGACCTCGGGCAATTCCTGCGATGTCGATATGGCCGATTACATCGCCTATCTGGCCGAGGACCCAGGCTGCTGCGCGATCGCCTGCGTGTTCGAGGGCACGTCCGAACCCACGCGCGTGCTGGACGCGGCAGCCTTCGCGGCCGCGCGCGGCAAGCCGCTGGTGGTGTATAAAATGGCGACCGGGGCGGAAGGCGCGCAGGCGGCGATGTCGCATACCGGTGCGCTGGCCGGCGCGCATGAGGCGTATCGCGCCGCGTTCCGCCGCGCCGGCGCGGTGCTGGTGGAAGATTACGAACGCCTGCTGGAAACCACTGCCTTCTTCGCCAAGGCGGGCGCGCCGAAAGCGCGCGGGGCGGCGATCCTGGTCACCTCCGGGGGCGCCGGTATCATGGCCGCCGATGCCGCCGAGGCGCATGGCGTGCCGTTACCGCAGCCGGACGCGGCCACGCGCGCGGTGCTGGAAAGCCAGATCCCCGAGTTCGGTGCCGCCCGCAACCCATGCGACGTGACCGCGCAGGTGATTGCCAATCCCGCATCGCTCGCGCTCTGCGCCGGTGCCCTGCTGGGCCATCCCGATTATGGCGCGATGGTCTATCCGCAGGTCTATTCCTACGCGGCCACGGCGGAGCGCGTGCCGGTGTTCGATGCTATGGCGGCGCAATACGGCAAGCCGATCTGCATGGTCTGGATCACCGAGTTCCTGGCCGGCCCTGGATCGACGGAGGCCGAGGCCTCGGCCCATGTTGCGCTGTTTCGCTCGATGTCATCCTGCTTCGCCGCGCTGGCCGCCTGGCACGAACGTGCCGCGCTGCTGGCCGCCCCCGCGGCCCCGCCGGCGCCCACGCCGCCCGGGATCCGCGCCGAGGCCGCCGCCCTGATCGCGGCGGCCGGCGGGCGGACGCTGACCGAGCGCGAGGCCAAGGCCGTCCTGGCGCTGTACGGCGTGCCGGTGGTGGGAGAAACCCTGGTCCAGACGGCGGACGAAGCGGTCGCCGCCGCCGAACGCTGGGGCTACCCTGCGGTGCTGAAAGTCGAATCCCCCGACCTGCCGCACAAGACCGAGGCCGGTGTCATCCGCCTGAACCTGGCCGACGCCGCCGCCGTACGCGCCGGCTTCGCCGCCGTGATGGCCAATGCCCGCGGCGTGACCCCGCCGCCGCGCATCGCCGGCGTGCTGGTCCAGCCGATGGTCCCCGCGGGCGTGGAACTGGTGGTCGGCGCGCGCATCGATCCACTCTTCGGCCCCCTGGTGGTGGTAGGGCTGGGGGGCGTGCTGGTGGAGTTGCTGGCCGACACAGCGCTCGCCCCCGCGCCGGTCTCCGAAGCCGAGGCATTGGCGCTGCTCGGCCGGCTGCGCGGGGCGCGGCTGCTGGACGGGTTCCGCGGCGCGCCCGGCGTGGATCGGGATCGGCTGGCCGCGATCATCGCCGCCATCTCGCGCTTCGCCGCCGATCATGCCGGCGTCATCGCCGAGCTTGATGTCAACCCGCTGATCGGGGCCGGGGCGCGGATCGTTGCGGTGGACGCGCTGATCGTGCCGCGCCCGGCCTAGCCGGAAGGCCCGCTATTCGCCAGCGCCTCGGGCCGGGGCAGGATGTCGGCGGTGATGAAACTGATCACCGCGCGCACCCGCGGCGGCAGATTGCGCCGCGACGGATAGACCAGGGTGACCGGGACCGGCTCCGGCTCCCATCCCGGCAGCACCGCGATCAGGCGGCCGGCGGCAAGGTCGGCCCGCGCCACCACCTCGGCGGTCAGCACGATGCCGATTCCGGCGAGCGCGGCGCGCAAGGTGCTCTCCCCGTTATCGGTGCTGAACCGGCCCGAAACGGTCACCGCCACCGCGCCCGCGGCGCCGTGGAAGCGCCAGACCCGATGCGGTCCGGACTGCGGCTGGGTTAGGCAGTCATGGCCGGCAAGCTCGTCGGGATGGGTCGGCCGGCCGCGCGCGGCGAGATACTCGGGCGCGGCCACGGCCACGCGCTGGATCTGACCCAAGGTGCGGGTCACTTCGCTGGCATGGGTGCTCTCGCCGAGCCGCAACCAGAGATCAAGGCCCTCTTCGATCATGTCGTGTTCGGCGCGCGCCATCACGAGCTCCAGCGAGATCCCGGGATGGCGCTCCAGCAGGATGTTCATGCGCGTGGCGATCAGATGACCGACCAGGACCGGGGTGGCGAGCCGGACCGTCCCGGCCACTTCCCCGCTGCGGCGCGCGGCGGCGTTGCGGGTGGCGGCGACCGCGTCCAGCACGGCGCGGGCGTGATCGAGGGTTTCGCGCCCGTCTTCGGTCAGCGCCAGATGGCGGGTGGTGCGCTGGATCAGGCGCACGCCGAGTTCGCCTTCCAGTGCCGTGATCTGGCGCGAGACCGCCGATTGCGTGGCGCCGCGCTCGCGCGCGACGGCGGAGAAGGAGCCGAGTTCGACCACGCGGACCAGGGTGGCGAACGCCTCGATCAGGTCCATGGGGTCTCCTGCGGGGGGAAGCGCCGATATGGGGCGGGCGCGGCGGCTCGGGAAGGCGTGCCGGGTTTCAAACGGCGCACGACCGGCGGGGCAGCGGCCGGCGGGCTCAGGCCGGGGGGCTTAGGGTTGCACCGATGGGAGGTTTCGCTTAGGTGACCGGTGCAGCGGATGGGTGCGTAGCTCAGCGGGAGAGCATCGCCTTCACACGGCGGGGGTCACAGGTTCAATCCCTGTCGCACCCACCATCCCCCAAACCCGGCCCCGCCCCCTATGCCCCCTGTCCCGATCGCAACGCGGCTGCGCCGCCTCCGCCGCCTGGCCGGAGCCGCCTGGCGCGATCCCGGCCAGTTCGCCGCGCGCCATCTGCGGCGCGAATGTCCGATCTGCGGTTATCGCGGGATGTTCATCTCGGTCGGTCATCCGCCGCGCTGGGATGCGCGCTGCCTGGACTGCGGCTCCCGCGAGCGCCACCGCCTGACCCATCTCTGGCGGATCGAGGGCGACGCGGACCGGCTTTCCGGCAAGCGCATTCTGCATTTCGCGCCCGAGAAGATCGTGATGGCGCAGATGCGCGGCAATCCGTTGTACGAAACCGCGGATCTGTTCCAGAAGGGCGTGACCCATCACGTGGACATCACGACGCTGCCGTTCCCGGATGCGCGCTATGACGTGGTCATGGCGCATCACGTGCTGGAACATATCGACGATGACCACCGCGCGATCGCGGAATTGTTCCGGGTTCTGAAACCAGGCGGGTTCGCGGCGCTCAGCGTGCCGCTGAACGGCACCCGCGCCACGACCTACGAAAACCCGGCCGTTACCGACCCGGTTGCTCGTACCGCGCATTTCTCCGCCCCAGATCACAAGCGGATGTACGGCCTGGATTTCGCGGACCGGCTGGCAGCAGCGGGTTTCGTTCCCGCCACCTGGCGCCTGCCGCCGGATCAGGAAGTGCGCTACGGGTTGCTGCCGACCGAATGGCTGATCCTTGCCGCCAAGCCAGAGGCGCGGTAGCGCCACGGCGCGCGCGCGGCTAGGGTTTCGCTCCCGGATCCACTGGAGACCAGCATCGATGCCGCGTCGTGCCCTGACCGTTCCGTTCCTGCTGGTGCTGGTGGCCGCGGCGCCGCCGCTGCCCGGTTTCAACGCCGCCGTCGGCCCCACACCGCCCGCTGCCGCGGCGCCAGTTGCCCCCGGGCCCACTTCCCCCGGGCTTACTTCCCCTGGGGCCGCTACCCCCGCGCCCGCCGCGGCCGGCGTGCTGCCGGCCGCGCCGGTCAGCGCAGCGGATTACATGAACCTGGCCGCCCAGGCGGTGGCGCAGCGCCAGGACAAGCCGGCGTTGCGCGCCCTGGGGCACGCCGAGACGCGGCTCATCAGCCGCTCGGTGCCGCTGTTCCACACCCGTGCGCTCGATACCACCACCCCGGTACGGCTGATCGAGCAGGCCCGCCAGGCGATCCGCGCTGGCGATTTCGATGCCGCCGCGCAACTGATCGCGCGCGCCACGCCCCTGGTGGCGCAGGCCGAAGCGCCCGCGCCCGTCGCCCATTAGCGCAAAGGAACTGCCATGCGCGTATCGATGGTCCTGCCGGTCGAGGACTGGCGCGCCTGCCCCGACGCGGCCCGCGCCGCCGAGGATGACGGGTTCGACGCCGTCACCGCCAACGAACTGCGCCACGATCCATTCGCGCCGCTGGCCTTCGCCGCCCTGGCCACCGCGCGGGTACAGCTCGCGACCTCGGTCGCCATCGCCTTCCCGCGCAGTCCGATGATCGTGGCGAACCAGGCCTGGGACCTGGCGCGCCATTCCGGCGGGCGTTTCGTGCTGGGCCTGGGTAGCCAGGTGAAGGCGCATAACGAGCGCCGGTTCAGCACGCCCTGGATCGCCCCGGCAGCGCGGATGGGGGAATATACCGAAGCGCTGCGCGCGATCTTCCGCTGCTGGGAAACCGGCGGCAAGCTCGACTATCAGGGCAAATACTATCAGTTCACCCTGATGACGCCGGAATTCCGGGCGCCGCCGCTGGGCTTTCCCGCGCCGCCGATCGCGCTGGCCGCGGTGGGACCGCTGATGCAGCGCACCGCCGCGCGGCTGGCCGATAGCGTGCGCCTGCACGGCTTCGCCACCCGCGCCTATCTGGAACAGGTGGTGGAACCGCTGCTGACCGCCGAACTCGCCGCCGCCGGCAAACCCCGCGCCGGGTTCGAGATCACCGGCGGCGGCTTCATCGCCACCGGCCCGGACGCCGCCGCGGTGACCGCAGCGGCGGAGAAGATCCGCTACCGGGTGGCGTTCTATGGCTCCACGCCGGCCTATCGCGGCGTGTTCGACCTGCACGGACTGGCCGAGCTCGGCGTGCGGCTGAACGCGCTGTCGCGGGAGGGGAAATGGCCCGAGATGGCGGCGCTGGTTTCCGACGACGTGCTGGACCTGTTCTGCGCGCGCGGCGAGTACGACGCGATCGCGGACGCCATCGCGCGTCGGTTCGGCGGCCTGGTGGACACGGTCTCGCTCGATTTTCCGCCCGGCACCGCGGCCGCCACGCGCCGCGCGGTGGTGGCCGCGATCCAGCGCATCCCGCACCGGTTCACCGGCTTTGCCGCCGCGGGCGCGGCCCGTCCCTGAATCCGGGCGATCGGGCGCAGGCCGCCAGCGTCGCGATGGCCCGCGCCGCGCTGTTGCTTGCTGGTCCGCTCCGTGCCCGGCTTGCGCCGCGGTCGGGCGCGCTCCACCCTTGGGGCAGAAACCCCAGGAGGATATCATGGTCAAAATCGCCGTTCTGGACGACTGGCAGGGTGTCGCGCGCGCCGCGGCCGACTGGTCGCCGCTGCAGGCCCGCGCCGAAGTCACGTTCTTCGCCGACGCCTTCTCCACCGAGGCCGCCGCCGTCGCCGCGCTGGCGGAGTTTGACATCCTGCTGGCGATGCGTGAGCGGACCCAGTTCACCGGATCGTTGCTACAACGTCTGCCGAAACTGCGGATGCTGGGCACGACCAGCGGACGCACTCTGTCGCTGGATATGGCAACCGCCACCGCGCAGGGCATCGTCTGCTGCAACACCGATAGCGGCCCCGGCTCGGCCGCCACCGCCGAGATCGCGCTGTCGCTGATGCTGGCGGCTTTCCGTGGCCTGGCGATCGGTGACGCCAATCTTCGCGCTGGTCGCTTCCAGCAGGGCGTGCCGGTCGGCATGGCGGCCGAGGGCAAAACACTCGGCATTCTCGGCCTTGGCCGCATCGGCGCGCGCATGGCCCGCTACGGCCAGGCGCTGGGGATGACGGTGCTGGCCTGGAGCCAGAATCTGACCGCCGAGAAAGCCACCGCCGCCGGTGCCACGCTGGTGCCCAAGGATGAATTGCTGGCGCGTTCCGATGCGGTCACGTTGCATCTGGTGTTGTCCGATCGCACGCGCGACCTGATTGGCGCCGCGGAACTGGCACGGATGAAGCACGGCGCGGTGCTGGTGAACACCTCGCGCGGACCTTTGGTAAACCAGGCGGCGCTGCTGGCGGCCCTGCATGCCGGGCGGATCACGGCGGGGCTGGATGTTTACGACATCGAACCGCTGCCGGCCGATCATCCGCTGCGGACCGCGCCGAACACGGTGATGACCCCGCATCTGGGCTATGGCGTGCGCGAGGTCTGGGCGCAGTTCTATCCGCAAAGCATCGAGAACGCGCTGGCGTTCCTGGACGGCGCGCCGCTGCGGGTGATGAACCCGGAGGCGCTGAAGCGTTAGCCCGGTCCGTTACGGCGGCCGGATCGCACGGCAAGGCTTCGTTTACGACTGGTCGGCAGAGTGCGGCCATGCATGCCGTCCCCGCCGCGTCCCGGCCGCCGCCCGAGGTCCCGTGCCACGGCGGCGGCTGGTATCTGGCCCCGCGTGACTCGGCCCAAGCAGGCCGGGTTATGTTCCTGCCGGCCGGGACGCGGCCGGCGGGATACGTGGCTCTATCGCGCCCGCGCGCCGCGTGGCTTCTGGCCATGGCCCATGCGCCGTTCCTGGCCGGCGTCCTGGTCCGGGGGCTCTGGCGCGCGCCTGCCGCCGTGCCGCGCCGGTTGCGCGCGGCGCTGAGCCATGTTTCTGGCAAGCCGGAGGTGCCGGACGCGGCGCCGCTGCCGCCGCCGGCACGCGGATTCCAGCCGGCGGTGAGCCTGCCGGTGGTGAGCTTGATCGTGCCGACCACCGCCCGGGGGAGGGAGGTGGCGCGCTGTCTGCGCGCCCTGCTGGCCGGCACCGCCTATCCCGCGCTGGAACTGATCCTGGTCCTGGCCCAGCCCGCGCCGCCGGACGCGGCGCAGCGCCGCCTGATCGCGCGGCTGGGACCGGGGCCGGTCCGTGCGGTCTGGCTGCCGGCCGCGCGGTTCCATTTCGCCGCCGCCTGCAACCATGGCGCCGCCCTGGCACGCGGGACGCTGCTCGGTCTGCTCAACGACGATGTCGTGCCGCGTGGCCCTGGCTGGCTGGCCGCCATGGTCGATCGCCTGGCCGAGCCTGGCATCGGCGTGATCGGTGCCCGGCTGCTCTACCCCGAGGGCAGCGTGCAGCATGTCGGCATTGCCGTCGCCGCCGACGGAACCTGCCATCATCCGCATCGCTTCCAGCCAGCCTGGGCGCCAGCCGCGCGGCAGGCACGCGAGGTGACCGCGGTCACCGGCGCCTGTCTGCTGACCTCGCGCGATCTATGGCGCCGGTTGGGAGGGCTGGACCCGGGCTTCGCGTCCGCCGGCAACGATGTGGAGTTCTGCCTGCGCGCGCGCGCCGCCGGGGCGCGCGTGGTGCTGGAAGCCGCGGCCGAGCTGACCCACGACGAATCCCGCAGCTACCGTCGCCATTACGCTCACGCCGAGACGGCCCGCGCGCGCGCCGATCAGCTGCGGCTGGCAACGCTGGTCAAGCTGGCCGCATCGGCATCGGTCACATCGTAAGACGGGCCTCGGGGTCAGCCGGGGTCAGGGTCCAGGCGCCATCGGATGCGGTGCCGGGCGCGCACAAGAACGGGACCGCGTTGCGCGTGCGCGCCAGCGCGTCCAGCCCCATCGCGGTGCGCAGCGCGCGGAACAGTGCCCCGTGCGCCACCAGCAGCACCGGGGGCGGATGCGCCACCGCCGCGTTCACCGCTGCCACCGCGCGGGCGCGCAGGCCGGCGAAGGTCTCCGCGCCTTCGGGTGTGTGCGTCCCCGCGATCCAGGCGGCGAACCATTCGCCCATAGGCTGGCCTTCCTGGGCGCCGAACGCGACCTCGCGCAGCTGCGGATCGATCGTCACCGGCAGGTCCAGCGCTTCGGCCACCAGCTCGGCGGTCACGCGCGCGCGTGACAGCGGCGAGCTGCGGATCGCGGCGATCCCCCGCCCGCGCAACGCCAGTGCTGCGGCGCGGGCCTGAGCGATCCCGGTCGGGTTGAGCGGGATATCCACGTTGCCCTGCGATAGATTCTGCGCGTTCCAGTCGGTCTCGCCGTGACGCAGATACCAGAACGGAATCGGGACCAGGACCGGATCGCTCACCCGGTGAGACCTTCGGCCGCCATCACGCGCGCCACCGCCGGGCGTGCCAGCATCCGCGCGTAATGCGCGGCGCAGTGGGTGGGCAAGGTCATCCCGGCGCGGGTCTTGCCCCAGAACTCGACATAGAACAACGCCGCGTCGGCGATCGAGAACGCGCCCAGCACGTACTCCTTGCCGGCCAGCGCCGCGTTCATCACCTCGAGACCCTTGGCGAAGATCTCGCGTCCGCGTGCGCGCGCCGCCTCGGCCCCTTCGGGCGCCGGGGAGAGCACGTCGGGGCGGAAGATCAGGGTGAAGCCGCGCATGTGGATGGTGGAGACGACATAGTCCATCGCCTCCAGCGCACGCGCCTGGCCTTCGGCGTCGGTCGGCAGAAGTTTCGCCTGCGGGTTGGCGTGCGCCAGCCAGAACGCGATCGCGGGGAACTCGGTCAGCACCGAGCCGTCATCGCGGATCAGCGTCGGCACTTTGGATTTCGGGTTGACGCTGGTGAAGCCGGGTTGGAACTGCGCGCCACCGCGCAGATCGACCGTCTCGGCGTCGTATGGCTTGCCGATCTCCTCAAGCAGGACGTGGATACCAAGCGAGCAGGCGCCGGGTGCCAACAGAAGTTTCATTGCGGTTCTCCTCGGGGTGGATCAGAGACGGCGCATCGCGCCCGGTGCGGGACGCGGCAGGCCGAGATTCTCGCGCAGTGTGGCGCCTGGATAGTCGGTCATGTGCAGCCCGCGGCGCTGCAACTCGGGCACCACGAAGCGGACGAAATCCTCGTAGGCGCCGGGAATATGGGAGGCGGCGATCACGAATCCGTCGCAGGCGGGCGCCGAGAACCAGGCCTCCATCTGATCGGCGACGTCGCGCCCGCTGCCGCACAGCACCGGGTGGTCATGGATCGTGCCGCGGCCCGAGGCTTCCATGAAATCGCGCACCGTCGGGTTCTGCTTGCCGGTGCGGCGGACCACGCGATCGCGCATGCCCTGGATGCCGGTGATCCCGGCGAGTTCTGCGTCCGTGAACGCCTCATCCAGGCCCTTGGTGGCGAAATCGAAATTCAGTACTTCCGACAGCAGCGACAGGCGATCGATGTCGCGCGACAGGGTTTCGATCAGCGCCAGCTTGTCTTCGGCCTCGGCGCGGGTTGCGGCGACCACGGGATAGACCGCCATGGCCACGCGGGTATGGTCGGGGTTGCGCCCGGCGGCGGCGACGGCGGATTTGAACGCGGTGTAGTCGGCCCGCGCGCGGTCGATCTCGTGATAGGCGACGAACATCAATTCGCCCCAGCGCGCCGCGAAGCGCAGGCCGCGGCCGGACTGGCCCGCCTGGATCAGCACCGGATGGCCCTGGGCCGAGCGGGGGACGGTGAACGGGCCGCGGGAGCGGAAGAATTTTCCGTGGTGATCCAACCGGTGGACCTTGTCGGGATGGGCAAACAGGCCGGAGGCTTTGTCCACCACCAGGGAATCGTCTTCCCAGCTGTCCCAGTGGCCCAGCACGACTTCCATGAACTCGTCGGCGCGGTCGTAGCGCTCGTCATGGGCCATGTGCTGCGCCAGACCCATGTTCAGCGCTTCGCCGTCATTGACCGAGGTGACCACATTCCACGCCGCGCGGCCGCCGCTCATGAGATCGAGCGTGGCGAACACGCGCGCCACGTGGAACGGTTCGTAATAGGTGGTGGAATAGGTGGACCCCAGGCCCAGCCGCTTCGTCGCCATGCCCATCACGGTCAGGACCGTGACCGGGTCCATCTTCACGCAGCGGATGCCGTTCTCCACGGTATGGGCGTGGTCGGAGCCGTAGCGGTCGGGCATCGCCAGGCGGTCGTCGAAGAAGCCCAGATGGAAGCAGCCGGCTTCAAGGACGCGGCCGATATGCTGGTAATAGGCGGCCGAGGTGAAATCCGGCGCCGCGTCCGGATGCCGCCACGAGCCCACGAAGTTCGAGCAGTTCTGCGCCTGCAGAAAGGCCACCAAGGTCATCTGCCGCATCGCCGTCCCCCGTTCGTGCCGTGTCCCTTGCCTATAGCCGAGCCGCGC
>DAHWDR010000029.1:0-16135 GCA_027330745.1 Acetobacteraceae bacterium
TCCACGCGCCGGCCCAGATCCAGGAACAGGCGCCCGCCGCCGCGCACCATGTTCTCGGCCGCTAGTCCGGAGATCATCGCGGTGAAACCCAGGATTTCGGTCAGCGCCTGGCCGACGCGATCGAGCGCGGTGGCTTCGTCGCGGGTATCGATGCGCGCGAGCGCCTCACGCATCTCGCGCAGGCCGCTGGTGGCCAGGCCGTGCATCTGCAATGTCAGCCGGTCGCGCAGCAGGAAGATCAGGCGGGCGATCTTGCGCAGCAGCCAGGGGACCGCCCCCTGCCGCGCCGCGGCATCGGCCAGAGCTTGCGCCAGCCGCGCGGGGCCGAGGCCCAGGACCTGCTCGGCGTCCAGCAATCCCGCGCGCGTCAGGCAGCCGATCAGCACCTCGGTCTCGGCCGCCTCGTGCGGCGCGGGTGCCGGGCTGGCGGCGCGCGCCAGCGCGATGCGCAGCAGGAACGCGGCCGATTCCAGCCGTTCCAGATAGCGTCCGAACCAGAAGAAATTATCGGCGACGCGGCTGGGCAGCGCGCCGGTATCGCGCCGGATCGCCAGCCGCGGCATCCGCCCGACCGGCGGACCCTCGGCCGCGGCTTCGGCCTCGGCCAGCACCCAGACATCCTTCACCGCGGCCGGACCCGCTGCCGCGCGCGCGATGCCGCCGCGCAGCGCGCGCCAGCCATCTTCGGTGCGGATCAGGAACAGGCGCAGGTGGAACGGACGCGCTTCCAGCGTCTCGCCGGCAAGCCATGGCGCGGTTGCGGGGTCGGACGGCGCGACGTCGTGCAGCGCCAGCCGGCCGCCGGTCAGACGTTGCGCCAGCGCGGGAAGATGCAGGCGCAGGCTTGGGGCTTCCGCCAGACCTGCGCCGGGATGGTTCAGGATCGCCAGCCGCTCGGGCGGGACCGCCAGCAATCCGGCGACGCCCTCGGCGCTGCTCGGCTGTTGCAACGGGTCCAGCGCGCCGCCGGGGACGCCGCGCAGCAGCACGCCGATCGGCTGCAATCCGCGCAGTGTCTTCAGGAACAGCCCGCCGTCGCGCACCGTCAGGTCGCCGCCTTCGACCAGCGCGCAAGACAGTTCGCGCGCCAGCACCAGCTGCCCGAACCAGGCCGGATCGGCATGGCCGCGGGTCAGCAGCGCCACGCCCGCCGGGTCCATGCCGGCCGCTTCGGGCGGCAGCGCCTCGCGCAGCACCGCCAGCATCGTGTCGAGGAACGAATCCAGCGGTGCGACCGGCTGCGCGGCAAAGAGTTCCGGGACCGTGCGGCCCAGGGTGCGGCGGTTGTCGATGGTCTGGCCCAGCCCGTCGGGCAGGCCGGTGTGATCGGCGAGCACGGCCCAGGTCCCGTCCGCGCCGCGGGCCAGGTCGGCGGCGTAGGTGGTCAGCATTGGTCTCGGCGGCGCGGCGCCGCGATGGTGACAGGGCCGGAGGAAGCTCGGCGCGGCGAACACCGCTTCCGGCGGCAGGGCGCCGTCGGTCAGCAGGTGTTGCGGGCCGTACAGATCCGCCAGCACCGCTTCCAGCAGTTGCGCGCGCTGCGCGAGCGCGGCGGCGAGGGCAGCGAACTCGGTCTCCCCCAGGATCAACGGAATCGGGTCCAGCCTCGGCGCGGCGGCGGCGGCGCCGGGGATCAGGCCGGTGGCGCCTTCCTCGGCGGCGAGGCGTTCGAGTCGCAACGCGCGCTCGGCCAGCACGTCGCGACCCAGTTCGGCCACGGCACTCATCAGGCGGCGCCAGGGGGCGCGCAAACCACCCTGGCCATCAACCATTTCGTCGAGGGGCATCGCGCAAACCTGCCTTGTCGGCGGGGGAAAAGCAATCGAATGCGGGTTCGGTGCGTGGTTGTGGCGCGGCATCGGTGCCGACCCGGCAGTGCCGATGCGGTGCGCGGTCTGGCGGCCGCGGGCGGCCGCGCTTACATCCTTGCGCATGGTCCCCCGGGTTGCCCTGGTCACCGGCGCGGCGCGCGGCATCGGCGCCGCCATCGCCGCACGGCTTGCCGGCGATGGCTGGCGCGTGGTCGCGCTGGATCGCACGCCTGCCGCCGCGCCGCCTGGTGGCCGCGCCGTGCGCTGCGATGTCACCGACGAAGCCGCGTTGATCGCTGCCATCGCCACCATCGCCGCCACCGAGGCTCGCCTGGATGGGCTGGTGTGCAATGCCGGCGTCATGATCCGCAAACCCGTCGCCGCGTTGACTCTGGCCGAATGGAACACGGTGCTGGCCACCAATCTGACGGCGACGTTCCTGGCGGTGCGCGCCGCCGCGCCGCTGCTGCGCGCCGCGCGCGGCGCGGTGGTCACGATCGCGTCCACCCGCGCGCATATGTCCGAACCCGATACCGAGGCCTACGCCGCCGCCAAGGGCGGGCTGGTGGCGCTGACCCACGCGCTGGCGATCAGTCTGGGGCCGGAGGTGCGGGTGAACGCGATCTCGCCCGGCTGGATCGCCACCAAAAATCCCGCGCCGCGCCCCGCGGACCATGAAGATCATCCCGCCGGCCGCGTTGGCGTGCCGGAGGATATCGCCGCGCTGACCGCCTGGCTGCTGGGGCCGGAAGCCGGGTTCGTCACCGGCGCCGAGTTCGTCGCCGATGGCGGCATGACGCGGAAGATGATCTACCGCGACTGAGCGTGCCTCGCGCCGAGTTGAACACGCCAAAGGCCAGGATTTCCGCCGTCTGTCACGAATCGTTGCACCGTGCCGCGCGGTGCCATCTTTGCAGCCCCGAATCCGCCACGATCTATCCCCTGATTGAAGGCGCGCAGACAGGAGGACACCATGACGCGCATTCTACGATCCGCTCTTGCGGTTTTGATTCTGGCCGGCGCCGCGACCCTGGCCGTGCAGCCGGCGCGGGCCGACGGCGACTGGCATGACGGCTGGCATGGCGGCTGGCACCGGGGCTGGGACCGCGACCGCGGTGACTGGCATGGGCCGCGCTGGGGCGTGGTAGTGGCGCCGCGGCCCTGGTATCCGCCGCCGCCGGTCTATTATGCGCCGCCGCCGCCTCCCCCGCCGGTGTATTACGCGCCGCCGCCGCCGCCGGTGGTGTTCGCGCCCGGGTTCACCGTGGGCGTCGGTTTTCGCTGAGAATTCGTGCAGGACGGAAGCGGGGCCTGCGCCTCGTTCCGCGGCCGCTCCTGCATGAATTCGCTGGATTTTCACGCTCTGAGGCAATGGAGACCATGATGAAACCCCGTCACTTGCTGCCCGCGCTGGCGCTGCTGGCTCTGGCCGGCTGCACGAACCCGTATGATCCCGGTCAGCGGGCGCTGGGCGGCGGGCTGATCGGCGCCGGGGCCGGCGCGGCGATCGGGGGCATCGCCGGCGGCGGCCAGGGCGCCGTGGCGGGCGCGCTGATCGGTGGCGCGGTGGGCGCCGTGGGCGGGGCTGCGACCACGCCGCAGCGGCGGTATCCCCAACAGGGATATCAGCAACAGGGATATCAGCCCGGGTATCAGCCCGGGTATCAGCAAGGCTACAACCCGCCGCCGCCACCGGGGTATCATTATTAGCGGGGGCGCGCGTCAGCTTCGCGCCCAGTCCGTCTCCCGCTCGATGGTCGCGATCCTGATGTTGTAGTGGCTGAAAATCTCCCGCTTCCCCAGGCCGATCGCGCGCCGATGCGCCGCGTTGCCCATCCAGCCGCGCAGCGCCGCGGCATCGGTCCAGTACGAAAGGGTGATGCGGCGCCCCGGCTGCGCCACATCCTCGAACGTCTCTTTCGACAGGAAACCCGATACCGATTCGAGCTCGACGAACAATTCGGCCAGCAGCCGGGCCCGGTCGGCATCGCGGCCCTCCTCGACCGCGAACTCGATGATGCAGACGATCATGCCACCCCGAAATCGATCAGCTGACGCACCGGCGCGCCGGATTTCAGCCGCGCGAAACCCTCGTTGATCTCCTCCAGCCGGATCCGTCCCGACAGCAGGTGATCCAGCTTCAGCTTGCCTTGCTGCCACAGCGACAGCAGGCGCGGCATATCCACACGGAACCGGTTGCCGCCCATCGAGGTACCCTGGATCTTGCGGTCGCGCAGGAAATCCGCGCCATGCAGCTCGATCTTGGTGCCGAACGGGATCATGCCGATGATCGTCGCGGTGCCGCCCGGGCGCAGCATGGCGAAGGATTGCTCGGCGGTGGTCTTGGAACCGATCGCCTCGAACGAATACGGCACCCCGCCGCCGGTCATCTCACGCACCATGGCGACCGGATCGGCGTTGGAAGCGTTGATCGTGTCGGTGGCCCCCATCGCGCGCGCCAGCTCCAGCTTGGAGGCGACGGTGTCGATCGCGATGATCCGCTCGGCTCCGGCGATTGCGGCGCCATTGACCGCCGACAGCCCGATGCCACCGCAGCCGATCACCGCCACCGTGCTGCCCGGCTCTACCTTCGCGGCGTGGAACACCGCGCCCACGCCGGTCATCACGCCGCAGCCCACCAGCGTGGCGCGATCCAGCGGGATCGCGGCGTCGATCTTCACCACCGCATGTTCATGCACCAGCATCTGCTCGGCGAAGGCGGAGAGGTTGAACGCCTGGTGCAGCACGTCGCCTTTCCAGCGCAACCGACGCGCGGCCCCGGGCAGCAGCTTGACCTCGGTGTTCTCGCACAGATTGGGATGGCCGGTCATGCATTGCGGGCAGTCGCCGCAGAACACCGACAGGCAGGTGATCACGTGATCGCCGGGTTTGACGTAGGTGACGTCCGCGCCAACCGCTTCCACCACCGCGGCGGCTTCGTGGCCCAGAACCGCGGGGACGGGATAGGGATACAGGCCCTCGATGAAATGCAGATCGGAGTGGCACAGCCCGGCGAAGGCGGTACGAAGCAGGACCTCGCGGCGCTTCGGTGTCTCGATCTCGACCGTTTCGATCGACAGCTTCGCGTGGGGCGCGGTCAGGACGGCGGCGCGCATGGGCTTGTTCCTCCGGTTGTTGGCGACGGGCGCCGGCGATCCTGGACCGGGGCGCGGGGCCGCGCTAGAGCCGGGCGCCGCCCCCCAGACCGAGGCTCCGGATGACCATTGAGACGCCAGATCAGACCAGCGTCATCGCCCGTCGCGACGGCCGCGCCGGCCGGATCCTGCTCAATCGCCCGCGGGCGCTGAATGCGCTCGATCTGCCCATGATCCGCGCGATCGCCGCGGCGCTGGAGGCGTGGCGCCACGACCCGGCGATCCACCTGATCGTCATCGAGGGCGCGGGCGACCGCGCGTTCTGCGCCGGCGGCGATATCCGCGCGCTGCGCCAGCACCAGCTGGACGGCGACCGCCCGCCGATCGACGCCTTCTTCACCGAGGAATACGCGCTCAATACAATGATCGCGGCCTACCCGAAGCCCTATGTCGCGCTGATCGACGGCATCTGCATGGGCGGCGGCATCGGCGTTTCGGTCCACGCCCCGTATCGCGTGGCCACCGAACATGCCCGCTTTGCCATGCCCGAGACCGCGATCGGGTTTTTTCCGGATATCGGTGCCAGTTTCTTCCTCCCGCGCCTGCCCGGGGCGCTCGGCACCTATCTCGGGCTGACCGGGGCGAACGTGACCGGCGCCGCCGCGGTCCATGCCGGGCTGGCGACCCATTTCGTTCCCCGTGCGGCGCTTGCCGGGCTGGCTGCCGCGCTGGCGGCCGATGGGATCGGCGCGCTCGGGGCGCATGCGCTGACGCCGCCGCCCTCGGTTCTGCCGCGCGCGGCGATCGACCGTTGCTTCGCTGCCGATACGATCCCGGAGTTGCTCGAACGGCTTGATGCGGACGGGTCGGACTGGGCACGCGACACCCGCGTCATGCTGGAACGCATGTCGCCATCGGCGTTGTTCTGGACGCTGCGGCTGCTGCGCGACGGCGCGCGGCGGGACCTGCGCGCGTGCCTGGCGGCCGAGTTCGCGCTGACCCACACCACCATGCGGCACCCGGATTTTGTCGAGGGCGTGCGGGCGATGGTGGTGGACAAGGACCGCGCGCCGCGCTGGTCGCCGGCGCGGATCTCGGAGGTCGTTCCGGGGGATATCGCCGCTTTGTTCGGCTGAGCGCTTGCCGATGAATGCCCGCGCCATGGCGCGGGCGTTCAGTCACGATGCGACCGATGTCCACGCGCTGATACCGCTGTGCGCGCCGCCGCCAGCGCCGCCGCCGCGTTCGTGGCGTCGATCCGCGTCCAGCCGCGCGGCGGACGCGCGCCGGCCGCGCTGGCGCGCAATACCGTCACCGTGGCGTCGGAGGCATCGCCGCGCCGCGTCGCGATGCGCGCGGCGAGTGCTGTCAACGGCGCCTCCAGCCACAGGCCCAGGAAGCGCCCCGAGCCCGCGGCGTGACCGACGGCGTGACCCACGGCGCGCGCCAAGGCGCGATCCGAGGCGCGCGCCAATGCGCGACGCTGCGCGGCACCAAGGAAAGTCGCATCCGCAACCACCGCCTGTCCGGCGGCAAGCGCGCGGCGCGCGTCGGCGGCGAGGGTACGGAACACGCGCCGGCTGGCCTCTGCGGTGTAGGCCGCGGAACCCAGACGCTGTTCCGGTGCCACGCCATGCTGGCGCTTGCGAATCTCGGCGCTGCGCAGCACCAGTGCCCCGGGCGCGCGGCCCAGATCCGGGGCCAGCGCGCGCGCCAGAGTGGATTTGCCGCTGCCCTGCAACCCGCCCACGGCGACCAGCAGCGCCGGCGCGGGGCGCAGATACGCCGCCGCCGCCGCCAAATACGGCCCCGCCGACGGGTCGCCCGCGCGTGCGGCGACATGGGCGCGGATCATCGCGCGCAACGACAGGAAAGCCGGCAATCCGGCCAGCAACCCGACATCGCCGGTGCGCGCGACATAGCGGTTCAGCACCGCGTTCGCCGCCGCCCGTCCGGCGCGCCGATCCAGATCCATCAGCAGGAACGCAAGGTCGTATCCGAGATCGATGGTGGCCAGGGCTTCGTCGAACTCCAGCGCATCGAACGGCGCCACGCGCCCGCGCCAGAGGCAGAGATTGCCCAGATGCAGATCCCCATGCGCGCGGCGCACGAATCCCGCGCGTGCCCGCGCGGCGAGCCACGGCCCCAGCGCGGCCAGCGCGACGCTGACGGCGTCGTGCCAGGCAGCGATGGCGGCGGGATCGAGACCGGCCTCCAGCGCGGCGGTCACGTTGCCGGCGACGATCGCTGCCATGGCCGCTGGGGCGTCCGCCACGCGCGCCGGTTTGCAGCGTTGATGATAGGCGGCCACGGCATCGGCGGTCGCGGTCAGCAGGGCCGCGTCCAGCCGGCCGGCGGTGGCGCGGCGATCGAGGAAATCCTCCGCCGGCACGCGCGCCATGCGCAGCACCCAATCCAGCGCGCGGGCCGGGGCAATGCGGGCGGTGCCGAACCCAAGGCTGCCGTCGCGGCGGCGGATCACCGGGACGACGTCGCGATACATGCCCGGCGCCGCGGCGGCGTTGAGCGCGTATTCGCGCAGGGCAAAGCGGTGGCGGTCGGCGAGGGCGGTGAAATCGAGGAACGACCGGTGTACCGCCTTGCGGAGTTTCCACGCGGTGCGGGGACCGAGGAAGACCAGGGAGATCGGGGTCTCGATCGGCGGCGCGCCGGACCGGGCGGCGAGCCAGGCGGCGATCTCGGCTTGCGGCGGCGGGATGGTCATGGCGCCGCGCCGCCTTATGGATCCCGCGGGTTCGCGGTGGTGGCGGGCCGGGCGCGGCGGATCCCGGGCATCGCTACCCCACGACGCGCAGCCGCCGCCGCGCCGCGCTTCGCTCCGATGGCAGATCGAGCGGCAGCAATGGTGCCGGAGCCGGAACGTCCTCGGCCGGAGGCGCCGGCAGATCCGTTCGGCCCAGATAGGTCGCGGCCAGATGGCGGAAGATGTAGTCCACCACCGAGGATGCCCCCGGCACCGCGGGATCGCCCTCCACCGCGCCGGCGGGGCCGAAGCGGGTCTGCACGAACGCGTCCACGAACTCGGCCAGCGGCACGCCATGCTGCAAGCCCAGGCTGACGGCGGTGCAGAAACTGTCCATCAGGCCGCGGAACGCTGGGTTTTCCTTGTGCAGCGCGACCGAGATCTCGCCCAAGCTGCCGTCCGCATACTGGCCGGTGCCGAGATACAGCCGATGCCCGCCGATGCTGGCGCGTTGCGTGTAGCCGGCGCGCCGTGCTGGCAGATCGCGCCTGGCCGCCGGGGCGGCGGCTGGTTCGGGCCGCGCGCGGTGCGGCAGCAGCAGGAACGGGGCGACGGCGGCCTCCATCGCCGCCTCGGCCGCGGCGTCGGCGGCGGGGAAGGGGGCGGCGCCGGACAATGCGGCGGCCAGCGCCTGCTCCGGGCTTTGGTCGGTGGCGGCCAGCCAGGCGCGGGCGGCGCGGGTGAGCTGGCCGGTGGAATCGAGCGGCGAGAAGGCCGGTGCCAGGCCGCCGGTTTCGGCGCCCAGAAGTGCCTCGGGCGCGCCCGGAAGCGCCAGGGCGGCCACGGCGCGACCGGCCGCTTGCGGCGCGGCGCAGGCGGCGCGGGCCGCCTCCGCCAGACCTGGAATCGGCGTGGTCACGGGCAGGGCGGGCGCATCCGGCAGTTTCGGGCCGGCCAGCCGGGCGCGCAGCAGGGCGGCGAGCGCGCGGGCGGTCTCGCGCGCCGGTTCGCTGTCGTAGCGCAGGCCCAGCGCGGCCAGCAATCCGGCAAGATCGGCGAACCCGATCGAAGGGGGCGGTGCCGACGCCGGCACGGCCAGCGCCAGCGCCTCGGCCAGCACGGCGATCGCATCCCGATAGCCGGGCAGATCGAAGCCGCCCTGCGGATCGAGGAAGCCCGGCAGGTTCAGCACGAACCGCACCGGGTGATTGCGGCCCTGCCACAGCGCGGCATCGGGCGCCGCCTGGCGGCGCAGCACCAACCGATGCAGCGCGGCGCCCAGCGGGGCGGGGAAGCGGCCGATCCAGGCCGCGGCCGCAAGCGGCAGGCGCAGCGGCCCCGATCCGCCCGGGGCCAAAGCGGCGAGCGCGGTCGCGGCAGCCGTGTCCCAGCCCGTGGGGACGAACACGGAGCGGGGGGAGGCGTCCGGGTCCGCACCGGTCCAATGCGGGCGGAGACGGACGCCATGCCAGTCGGGTGAGGTGCGCATGGCGGCAGGTTAGGCCGGACCGGGCCGGGGCGGGAAGTGTATTTTGGGGGTTGGGTGGCCGGGAAACACAAAATCCTGTGGATGAATGGCGCGGCGCTGGGTTCGGTGCCGGCCTTCGCATCGGCCCGGGATGCGCTATGCTGCCCGTCTTCCGGTTCCATGCCGCCGCCATGCCAGCCCCGTCCCGCGGCCGTATCGTCCCGGTCCGCACCGCCGCCGATCTCGCCGCCGTCGCCGCGCTGTTCCGCGCCTATGCGGCGTCGCTGGACGTCGATCTTGGGTATCAGGATTTCGCCGGCGAACTCGCCGCGCTGCCCGGGCGCTACGCCGCGCCCCAGGGCGCGCTGCTGCTGGCGCGTGGCCCCGCCGGCGCAGCGCTCGGCTGCGTCGGGTTGCGTGCGATCGCGCCCGCCGGAACCTGCGAGATGAAGCGCCTTTACGTCGCCCCGGCGGGCCGGGGGATGGGGCTGGGCCGGCGGCTGGTTCTCGCCGCGCTGCGCCGTGCGGTGCGGCTGGGGTATCGCGAGATGCGGCTTGACACGCTGGCGTCCATGACCGCGGCGCAGGCGCTGTATCGGCAGTTGGGGTTTGCGCCGATCGCCCCCTATTACGACACACCCGTGGCCGGGACGGTGTTCCTGCATCGCGCCTTGCGCGCGGATGGCTGAGGCGCCGCGGCTACAGGTTTTCCGGCCGCGTCCGTCAGCTTGACAGCCCTGCCGTCCGGGCGCGCGATACCAGGTACCATATGGAGGATCCGCCCATGCCGGAAGGCAGCAACCTTGCCCCGCGCCAGCGCCTGCTCGCGCCCGAGCCATCCCCGCCATCGGTCTATGTGGATGTGGTGAACGCGCCCTGGGAGATTTCGCAATTTCCCGGCATTCAGCACAAAGTCCTGTATTCCGACCCCGCGACCGGCATGTCCACCTTGCTGTTCAAGCTGGCCCCCGGCGCGGTGGTGCCGTTGCATGAGCACACCGGCGTGGAACTGACCTACGTGCTGGAGGGCAGTCTGGAAGACGAAGAAGGGAACTGCACCACCGGCAATTTCGTCTGGCGCCCGGCGGGCAACACGCATGAGGCGAAGGCCCCGAACGGCGCGCTGATCCTGGGCGTCTTCATGCGCCCGAACCATTTCGCTGCCGGACAAAAATTCTTTACCGAGGCGCCGCCGCGCTGACCAGAGCCGCGTCCGCCCATGCCTCCAGCCGCAACGACTGCGCGCGGAGCGCCTCGGTCCGCGACCGCAGGCCGCCGAGCGCGCCCTGGTATTCGTGCAACGACCCGTCCAGTCCCGCAACCGAGCCGCGCAGCGCGGCCAGCGCGTTCTGCCACGCCGACACCGCGGCGCGCTGGCCGGCCAGCGCTTCGTCCAGCGCCGCCATGGCGCGGGCCAGGCGCGCGGCGGCATCCGGGGCAGGGGACGCAGCGCGGGACGGGAA
Organism: Acetobacteraceae bacterium; assembly: GCA_027330745.1. GTDB lineage: Bacteria > Pseudomonadota > Alphaproteobacteria > Acetobacterales > Acetobacteraceae > JAJZVS01. Next base: position 10,542 of record DAHWDR010000029.1, read on the forward strand.
GGGCAGGATCTGGGCGGAGCTTTGCAAGGCGGCGGACATGGACGGTCTCCCGGACGGCGACAAAGGTTAATAAGCCATGAAGTCCGGTGAAATCCAGCCCAAACGTCCCGTTCCGCGCGAATTTTCCTTTTTTTCTGTCGCACGGCCATGTTGCAGGCGCGAAGGTTGCGCGCCGGCCCCGGCGGTCATAGTTTTGCCGCAAGTTACCCCGCGGCGGGATCGCCGCCTAACCTCCGCGCGGCGCGATCGCCGCCCGCATGCGATAAGGATCTCCCCTCCATGAGCGGCTCGGCCAAGCGGTCCATTACCATCACCCTCGACGGCACCAACAAATCCACCTCGATCCCGCTGATGGAAGGCACGATCGGGCCGGAGGTGGCCGATATTCGCCGCATCTATGGCGACCTGGGGATTTTCACCTACGATCCCGGCTACGGCGCCACCGCTGCCTGCGAAAGCAAGATCACCTATATCGATGGCGACGCCGGCGTGCTGCTGTATCGCGGCTACCCGATCGAGCAGCTGGCGGAACATTCCAGCTTCTTGGAAGTCTGCTACCTGCTGATGAACGGCGAACTGCCGACGCCCGCCGAGCTGCGCGAATATGAAATGGGCATCCTGCGCCACACCATGCTGCATGAGCAGATCCGGCAATTCTACAACGGATTCCGCCGCGATGCGCACCCGATGGCGGTGATGTGCGGCGTGGTCGGCGCGCTGTCGGCGTTCTACCACGACAGCCTGGACATCAATAATCCGGAACATCGCCGGATCAGCGCGTTCCGCCTGATCGCCAAGATGCCCACCATCGCCGCCTGGGCGCATAAATACAATGCCGGCCAGCCGTTCATGTATCCGCAGAACCGGCTCGGCTACGCCGAGAACTTCCTTTACATGTTCAACGCGGTGCCGGCCGACGACTACAAGGTGAACCCGATCCTGGCCCGCGCGATGGATCTGATCATGATCCTGCATGCCGATCACGAGCAGAACGCATCGACCTCCACCGTGCGGTTGTCGGGCTCCACCGGGGCCAATCCGTTCGCCTGCATCGCCGCCGGCATCGCCAGCCTGTGGGGGCCGGCGCATGGCGGGGCGAATGAGGCGGTGCTGAAAATGCTGGCCGAGATCGGCCATGTCCGCAACATTCCGGAGTTCCTGTCCGAAGTGAAGGACAAGGGCAGCCATACCAAGCTGATGGGCTTCGGCCACCGGGTGTACAAGAACTACGACCCGCGCGCGAAGATCATCCAGAAGGCCTGCCACGACGTACTGGCCGAGCTTGGTATCAAGGGCGATCCGCTGCTGGATCTCGCGCTCGAGCTTGAGAAGATCGCGCTGAACGACAAGTATTTCGTCGATCGCAAGCTTTATCCGAATGTCGATTTCTATTCCGGTATCATTCTGAAGGCGATGGGCTTCCCGACCTCGATGTTCACCGCGTTGTTCGCGGTCAGCCGCACCGTGGGCTGGATCAGCCAGTGGGCCGAGATGATCGAGGACCCCGAGCAGCGCATCGGCCGCCCGCGCCAGATCTATACCGGCCCGGCACAGCGCGATTACATCCCGCCCGGCAAGCGCGGCTGAGCCGGGCGTTTACCGCCGCTTAGGGCTTCGCGGGGATCATTCGTCGGTCCCTGCGAAAGCCCGGCGGTGCTGTTCAACTCGCAACCTTTCATCCTGGGGTTCCTGCCCCTGACCCTGGCGGCGGTGTTCGCCGCCGGGCGCCTGGCCGGGCCGCGCGCGGCGCTGGGCTGCCTGATCGCGGCCAGCCTGGTGTTCTACGCCTGGTGGAAGCCGCCGTTCGTGGCGCTGCTGGCCGGCTCCATCCTGGGCAATTATTTGTGTGGGCAGGCGATCGCGCGGGCGGCGCGCGCCGGGCGGGCCGGCGCGGCCGGACGCTGGCTGGCCGCCGGCGTGGCGGGCAATCTGGGGCTGCTCGGCTCGTTCAAATATGCCGGGTTCCTGGCCGCAACCATGGCCGCGCTGTTCGGCCGCCAGGCGCCGGAGCTCCGCATCTTCCTGCCGCTGGCAATCAGCTTCTTCACCTTCCAGCAGATCATGTATCTGGCCGACCGGCGCGATCCCGCGCTGCCCGATCCGGGCTTCCTGGGCTACGCCGCGTTTGTTGCGTTCTTCCCCCATCTGATCGCCGGCCCGATCGTCCGCCCGCGGGAGATCATCCCGCAGCTGCTCGCCCCCGACCTGGCCCGGCCACGGATCGCGGCGTTGTGCGAGGGGAGCACATTGTTCCTGCTCGGGCTGGCCAAGAAACTGGTGCTGGCCGATCTGTTCGCCCGCTTCGCCGATACCGGCTTCGATGCCGCGGCGCATGGGGCGGCGCTGAGTTTCTTTTCCGCCTGGTACGCCACCGCCGCTTACGGTTTGCAGATCTATTTCGATTTCTCGGGTTATTCCGACATGGCGATCGGGTTGGCGCGGATGTTGAACGTGCGCTTCCCGCTCAATTTCGACAGTCCCTATAAGTCCCGCGACATCGCCGAGTTCTGGCGGCGCTGGCATATCACGCTTGGTGGTTTTCTACGCGACTATCTGTACATCCCGCTGGGCGGTTCGCGCGGCGGCGGCTGGTTGCAGGCGCGCAACCTGATGCTGACCATGTTGGCTTGCGGGCTGTGGCACGGCGCGGCCTGGCGGTTCGTGCTGTGGGGCGGGTTGCACGGGTTGTATCTGGCGGTGCATCGGCTTTGGCGCGGGGCCCAGGGGCGCTGGAACCAGGGGCGCTGGAACCAGGGGCGGGTTGGGCACCTGCCGGGTCCGGTCGCGCAGGCGCTGACCCTGCTTGCGGTGCTGGCGGCCTGGGTGCCGTTCCGCGCCGCCGGACTGCGCGTCGCGGGATCGGTGCTGGCGGGCCTGGTCGGGCTGCACGGCATCGCCTTGCCGGCGATGATCGTGACCTGGGCGCCGGTCCTTGGCTGGATCGCGCGTCCGGTGCCGCTGCTCGCGCATCTGGGCGCCGCGCGCACGCTGAGCTTCCCTGAAGTCTCGGCCTGCCTCGCGCTGGGCTGGGGGATCGCGCTGGGCGCGCCGCAACTGCACGCGCTGAGCCAACGTGGACGCAGCCTCGCCCTGGTCATGAGCTTCGCATTCACCGTCCAGGCGTTGTTCTTCGCGCCGCGCGTGACGCCGTTCCTCTATTTCCGATTCTGAGCCGATGCGCGAAGCCGCCGCCCGCGTGGTTGCTCTGCCGGCCGCGCGGTCGCGGATTGGGCCGGTCACCCGGCTGCTCGCGGCCTGCCTCGGTTCGGTGCTGTTGTATCTGGTGTTGTTCGGCTGGGTGTTGGACCGGCCCCTGGCCTACGGGTTCCTGCGCCGCCAACTGGACCAGAAGCTCGCGCGCGGGGCGGCGATCCTGGGGCCGAAGCTGGTCATCCTGGCGGGATCGAACGGCCCGTATTCGCATCGCTGCGCCACCATCCAGCCGATCCTGAACCAGGCTTGCGTCAATGGCGGCGTGGCGGTGGGGATCGGGCTCGATTACCTGTTCGCCCGCTGGGAGCAAGTGCTGCACCGGGGCGATACGGTCTATCTGCCGATGGAGGAAGCGCAATATGTGCGCTCCCGTTCCGCCACCATGATGGGACCGGATGCGGCGATCATGTTCCGCCATGACTGGGCCACGCTGGCGCGCCTGCAACCGGACCGCTGGCTGGGCGCGGCGTTCTCGTTCGATTTGCGTTATGCGCTGATGGCACCGATCGAGACCGCCCTGGTCGCAGCCGGCTTCCATGATCCGCGCGCGGCGGCCGAGGGGCGGACCAACCGGTTCGGCGATCATGTCGGCGCTACCCTGGCGCTGGCCGCGCCGTATCGCCCCGTGCTGGCCCGCGCGCGCCCGTTCCACGCCGCCGCGGGCGCGATCCGGCGCGGCTACGGCACGCGGCTGATCGTGGCGTTCCTGCGCTGGTGCCGCGCCCATGGGGTACGCGCGATCGGCGGGTTGCCGACCGAGTTCGCCGACGATCCGATGCCGCCGGCCACGCGCGCCGCGATCCGCGCGCTTTATCTGGCGCATCGGGCGGGGTTCCTGGAAACGCCCGGGCGCAGCCTCTATCCGCGGGCGGATTTCTTCGACACGCCGGACCATTTGGCCGAGCCGTATCAGATCCGCCACTCCATTGCGGTCGCCCGCGCCTTGCTGGCACTGTCGCGGCCGCGTCCCGCGTTCGGAGCCTGCCCATGCGCCCGCCGCTTCCCCCGTTCACCGCCGATTCCGCCGCCGCCAAGGCCCGCGCCGCCGAAGATGCCTGGAACAGCCGCGATCCCGAGCGGGTCGCGCTGGCCTATACCGAGGATAGCCGCTGGCGGAACCGCGCCGAGTTCCTGAACGGGCGGGCCGAGATCGTCGCCTTCCTGCGCCGCAAATGGGCGCATGAGCTGGAGTATCGGCTGATCAAGGAGGTCTGGGCGTTCACCGAGGCGCGCATCGCGGTGCGGTTCGCCTATGAATGGCACGACGATTCCGGCACCTGGTTCCGCTCCCACGGCAACGAGCAATGGGAATTCACCGCCGCCGGGCTGATGGCGCGGCGAGAGGCCTCGATCAACGACGTGCCGATCGCCGCCGCCGACCGGCGATTCCACTGGCCATCGGGGCCGCGGCCGGCGGCGCATCCGGGGCTGAGTGCGCTCGGGCTGTAGTTCCCGCTCAGCGCGACTTGGCTTTCCGCTTCCCCGCCGGCTTTGCCTCATCTGGCGCCCCATCTGGCGCCCCACCCATTGCCGCGCGCAGCATTCCGGTGCGCGCCCGCGCCCCTTCCAGCACATAGGCGTGGTCGGAGGCGTTGGTGACGAAGCGCGCGCCCATGCCGATATAGCGATGCGCGTCCGCGGCGCCGTTGATCCCGCCGGCGCCCAGCACCTTGCCATGCTTGCGGCAGGCGCGGGCGACCGTCTCGTACGCGTCCACCAGCTTCGGATGGTCCATCTGCCCGGCGATGCCGAGATCGGTGGTCAGGTCGAAACTGCCGATCAGCAGCACGTCGATTCCGTCCACCGCGGCGATGTCGGCCGCGTTCTCCACTGCCGCGGCGGTTTCGATCATCACCACCGTCAGCAGCTCGGCGTTCAGTGCCGCCTGGGCCTCGGCCACATCGCCGGCCGGCTGGCACAGATAGGCTGGCGGCGGACCGCCCCAGCTGCGCGTGCCGGCGGGCGGGTAGCGCAGCGCGTCGGCGATGTGGCGGGCCTGTTTCGCGGTATCGACATGCGGCACCACGATGCCGAGCGCGCCGTTATCCAGCAGCCGCGTCGCCTCATGCAGGGCGCCGGCGCAGACCCGGACCAGGGGCGTGATGCCGGTGGGAAGTGCCGCGAGGCAAAGCTGGGTCGCTTCCTGGATGCTGAACGCGCCGTGTTCGGTGTCGATGAACAGGAAATCATGGTCGGAGGCGGCGGCGAGATGCGGCACCGCCACGGTGCGCAGGTGATGGACCAGGAACCCGAGCGCAAGCGCGCCGTCCGCCAGTTTCCGTTTGGTGGTATTGGGCACCGGCATGGTGCGTATCGGGGCCATGATGTTTCCTCCGCCGCATGGGGGCGGGAAGGGCAGCATGGGGGCGGCGGGGGGTCAA
>DAHWDR010000036.1:0-6307 GCA_027330745.1 Acetobacteraceae bacterium
CCGCCAGCGCGTGCTGGAGGAACAGCAGAAAGATAACGCCCGGCGCGAGGCGGAGCGGCGCGAGCAGGAGAAAATCTCCATCCTCTCCGCCGCGGAGGAAGCCCGCCGGCGCGAGGAAGAAGCCCGCCGCGCCGCCGAGGCGGAAGAAGAAGCGCGCCACGCGGCCGAGGCCGACGCGGCCAGCCGCCGAACCGAAGAACCTGCGACGGACGCCCCTGCCCAGGTGAGCGAGGGCGCCGCCGCGGCCATGCGCCCGGCGGTGGACCGCGGCGCGTCCGCGCCGGCCCGCACCGGTACGGATCGCGCCGGCTCGGATCTCGCCGGCTCGGATCGCGCTGGTCCCGATCGTGCTAGCGCCCGCTCCGGCGCCGCCGCAACTCGGCCCGGCGCCCCCGGGCGACCCGGCACGGCACGCCCCGGCGCCGCCCCCGCCGCGCCGCCCTCGGCCACGGAAACGCTCCGTCTGCGCCGCGGCGGCGAAGAGGAAGACGAATCGCGGCCGCGCCGCGCCGGCCCAGGCGGCGCCACCGCCCGCAAGGCGCCCGTGGTCGCGCCCCGTAAGCCCACCACCGACGATCGCCGCCGTCCCGGCCGCATCGACGTGCAGGCCGCCATCGAGGGCGAGGACGAGCGCGTCCGCTCGCTTGCCTCCGTGCGCCGCCAGCGCGAACGCGAACGCCGTCAGGCGGAACTGGAGCTGTTGCGCTCCGATCAGGTGAAAGTCGTGCGCGACGTCATTCTTCCCGAGCAGATCACCGTGCAGGAACTGGCCAACCGCATGGCCGCGCGCACGCCCGACGTGATCAAGACGCTGATGAAACTCGGCGTCATGGCCACCGTCACGCAGTCCCTCGACGCCGACACCGCAGAGTTGGTGGTGGCCGAATTCGGCCACCGCGCACGCCGGGTTTCCGAATCCGACGTCGAGTTGGGTCTGGAAGGCGCCGTCGATACGGAATCGGACCTGATGGCGCGCCCGCCGGTCGTGACCATCATGGGCCATGTCGATCACGGCAAGACCTCACTCCTGGACGCGCTGCGCGCCACCGACGTGGCCGCGCACGAGGCGGGCGGCATTACCCAGCATATCGGCGCCTACCAGGTGCAACTGCCGTCCGGCCAGAAGATCACCTTCATCGACACCCCGGGCCACGAGGCGTTCACCGCCATGCGCGCCCGTGGCGCTTCCGTCACAGATATTGTCGTGCTGGTGGTCGCCGCCGATGACGGCGTGATGCCGCAGACGATCGAGGCGATCCGTCACGCCAAGGCCGCCGGCGCGCCGCTGATCGTGGCGATCAACAAAATGGACAAGGCCGACGCCAACCCCGACCGCGTGCGCCAGGAATTGCTGAGCCACGAGATCGTGGTGGAAGCGATGGGCGGCGAAACCCAGGACGTGGAAGTCTCCGCCACCAAGCGCACCGGCCTGGACCGGCTGGAAGAAGCGATCCTGCTGCAGGCCGAAGTGCTCGGGCTGACCGCGAATCCGGAACGCACCGCTGAAGGCTCGGTGATCGAAAGCCGGCTGGACCGGGGACGCGGGCCGGTGGCGACGGTCCTGGTTCAGAAAGGCACCCTGCATCAGGGCGATATCGTCGTGGCCGGCGCCGAATGGGGCAGGGTGCGCGCGATGCTGGACGACAAGGGCCGCGCTTTGAAGGACGCCGGGCCGTCGGTGCCGGCGGAAATCCTCGGCCTGGCCGGCGTGCCGGTTGCCGGCGAACCCTTCGTGGTGGTGGAAAACGAAGGCCGCGCCCGCGAGATCGCCGAATTCCGCACCCGTCGCCAGCGCGACAAGACCTCAGCCGGGAATGTCGCCGCCCGCGGCACGTTGGACGAGATGCTGGCGCGCATCCAGGCCGGCGCGCAGAAAGAAGTCGCCGTACTCATCAAGGCCGACGTGCAGGGGAGCGCCGAAGCCATCGCCGCCACGGTGCAGAAACAAGGCACCGAGGAAGTGCGTGCACGCGTCCTCCACGCCGGTGTGGGGCAGATTACGGAAAGCGACATCCAGCTTGCCAAGGCGTCATCGGCGGTGGTGGTGGCATTCAACGTGCGCGCCACCGCGCAGGCGCGCGAACTGGCGCAACGCGACGGCGTGGCAATCAACTACTACTCCATCATCTATGACGTCGCCGACGACGTCGCCAAACTGGTGGCCGGCAAGACCGCACCGAAGGCGCGCGAAAAATTCCTCGGTTACGCCGAAGTGCGCCAGGTGTTCACGATCACGAAAACCGGCAAGGTCGCCGGCTGCATGATCACCGAAGGTCTGGTCAAGCGCGGCGCGGGCGTGCGCGTGCTGCGTGAGGGCGTGGTGATCCATAACGGCGAACTCTCGCAGCTGAAGCGCTTCAAGGACGACGTCCGCGAAGTCGCCCGCGGCTACGAATGTGGCCTGTCGTTCGCCAATTTCCACGACTTGCAGGAAGGCGACGTGATCGAGTGCTTCGAAACGGAGCTGGTCCCGGCGTGAGCCGAACCAGGCCCGCCGGGCCGTCGCAGCGCCAACTGCGCATCGCAGAAGAAATCCGCCACGTGCTGGCGGGTATCTTCGCGCGCGGGGAATTCCGCGACCCGGATCTGGCCGCGGCACAGATCACCGTCACCGAAGTCCGCATGACGCCAGACCTGAAACACGCCACCGCCTACGTCGCGCGGCTGGGACGATCCGATATCGACACGCTACTGCCGGCTCTTAAACGCGCCTCCGCCTACCTGCGCGGCCAGATCGCCCACGCCTTGCCCTTGCGCTTCGCGCCGGACCTGCACTTCCGACCCGACCTCGCCATCGAACAAGCCGCCGCCATCGACCGCCTGCTGCACGCACCGGAGGTGGCGCGGGATCTCGGGCCGGGTGGCGGGGCGGATGATGACGGGGCTTGAAGGCCAGGGGGCGCTGCCCCCTGGACCTCCATTTGTCTGGTTCGGAGTGGGTGGGGGGAGCGCGGGTCCCGGTGCGGCTGGGGTAGCAGCGGGCATATTTGCCCGCTGCCACCCCAGCCGCACCGGGACCCGCGCACCCCCCACCCACTCCGAACCAAAGGGAAGGGTTCCAAGGGCCTACCCTTGGCAGGGGTCCAGGGGGCAGCGCCCCCTGGCCTTCAAGCCCCACCATGACCCGCTCCATCACCCGGCATGAACCCCGCGCCACTGCCGGTGGTTGCTGCCGTGCTGCCGGGTGGCGAGGGATTTGGTCCGGGCGGGGTAGGGGCGATCGGGTTGATCGTGCATCGGCTGGCGGGTGCGGAGTCCGGATTCCGCACTGTGGTACTGGCGCCGGCTGGCGGGGTGTTGTTCGCCGATCGGGACGTGGTTGCGGTGCGGGCCTGGCCGTTTCCGGGGTTGTTTGCGCGGGCGCGGTATCCCTGGGCGGTGTTGCGGGCGCTGCGTCGGCTACGACCGGCGCTGGTGGAAGTACATAACCGTCCGGCGCTGGCGTTGTTCTTGGCGGGCCGGGTATCGATGCCGGTGGTTCTGGTGCTGCACAACGATCCCTGGGGGATGCGCCGCGCGCACTCGGCGGCGGAGCGGGCAGTATTGCTGCGGCGGGTAGCGGGGGTGGCGGTGGTCTCCGTGTTTCTGCGCGACCGGCTGTTGAGCGGGGTGACGGAGGCAGCTCCGGTGGTAGTGGTGCCGAATGGGATCGACCTGGCCGGATTGCCGCCGGCGCTACCGGCCGAGGCGCGGGAGCCGTTGGTGTTGTTCGTCGGCCGGACCATTCGGGAGAAGGGGGTGGATGCGTTCCTGCGCGCCTGTGATTTGGCGCTGCCGGAACTCCCGGGATGGCGCGGCGTTATGATCGGTTCGCGCGATCACACGCCGGAAGGCGACGTACTGGGGCCGCAGGCGCGGGTGGACGTGCTGGGCTGGCGCCCCCACGCCGAAGTGATGGCCTGGATGGGTCGTGCCGCAATCGTGCTGATGCCAAGTCGCTGGGAGGAGCCGTTCGGCCTGGCGGCCCTTGAGGCGATGGCGATGGGCGCGGCGTTGATGGCCTCGGCGCGGGGTGGATTGCCGGAGGTCACCGGGGACGCGGCGGTGCCGGTCGATCCCGAGGACCCGGCGAAGATCGCCCAGGCCTTGGTGGCGCTGGCGCGGGATCCGGCGCGGCGCGCGGCGTTGGCGGAACGCGGGCGGGCACGGGCCGCCGGGTTCGGCGTGACCGCGTCGGCAGTCCGACTGGATACGCTGCGTCGGCTTGTGTTGAGGGGTTAGACCAGCCGCATCTGCCGCACCGCCGCGCCGATGAACGCGGCGAACAGTGGGTGCGGATCGAACGGCTTGGATTTCAGTTCCGGGTGGTATTGCACGCCGACGAACCACGGGTGATCGGGGCGTTCGACGATTTCCGGCAGCACGCCGTCGGGCGACATGCCGGAGAATCGCAAGCCGGTGCGTTCAAGAACCTCGCGGTAATGGACGTTCACTTCGTAACGGTGCCGGTGGCGTTCCTGGATCGCGCCGCTACCTTGGTAGATCGCGCGCACCAGACTGCCGTCGGCGAGCAGCGCAGGGTAAGCGCCAAGGCGCATCGTGCCGCCCAGATCGCCGCCTTCGCGGCGGCGTTCGATCTCGTTGCCGCGCGCCCATTCGGTCAGCAGGCCGACCACCGGATCGTTGCACGGCCCGAATTCGGTCGAGGACGCCTCGCGCAGGCCGGCTTGGTTCCGTGCCGCCTCGATCACCGCCATTTGCATCCCGAAGCAGATGCCGAAGAACGGCACGCCGCGTTCGCGGGCGAAGCGGACCGCCTCGATCTTGCCGGGCGTGCCGCGTTCGCCGAAGCCGCCGGGAACCAGGATGCCATGCACGCCTTCCAGGCGCTGCACGGTGCCGGGTTGCTCGAACACCTCGCTGTCCATCCAGTCCAGGCGGACGCGGACGCGATTGGCGATGCCGCCATGGGCGAGGGCTTCGGCAAGCGATTTATAGCTGTCCAGCAGGTTGGTGTATTTGCCGACCACGGCGATGTGGACTTCGCCTTCCGGGGCGCGGACGGTGTCCACGATGCGGCGCCAGCGGGTCAGATCGGGGTCGGCGCCGTGCGGCAGGGCGAAATGATGCAGGACTTCGCGGTCCATGCCTTCGGCGTGGTAGCGCAGCGGCACGGCGTAGATTGTGTCTACGTCCAGCGCCGGGATCACCGCCTCGGGGCGGACGTTGCAGAACAGGGCAATCTTGCGGCGCTCGCCGTCCGGGATCGGGCGATCGCAGCGGCACAGCAGCATCTGCGGCTGGATGCCGACGTTCAGGAGCTCCTTGACCGAGTGCTGGGTGGGTTTGGTTTTCAGCTCCCCGGCCGAGGAGATGTAGGGGACCAGCGTCAGGTGCACGAACATCGACCGCGCCGGCCCGAGTTCGTTGCTGAGCTGGCGGATGGCTTCCAGGAACGGCAGTCTTTCGATATCGCCGACGGTGCCGCCGATCTCGACCAGGACAAAATCGAAGCCCGCGGTGCCGGCGACGATGGTTTCCTTGATCGCGTCGGTGATGTGCGGGATTACCTGGACCGTCGCCCCGAGATAGTCGCCGCGGCGTTCGCGCGCGATCACGTCGGCGTAGATGCGGCCGGTGGTGGCGTTGTCGGCTCGGGAGCCATGGACGCCGGTGAAGCGTTCGTAGTGGCCGAGATCCAGGTCCGTCTCCGCGCCATCATCGGTGACGTAGACTTCCCCGTGCTGATACGGGGACATCGTCCCGGGATCGACGTTGAGATAGGGGTCCAGCTTGCGCAGGCGGACGGAAAAGCCGCGGGCTTGCAGCAGCGCGCCGAGGGCGGCGGACGCGATTCCCTTGCCCAGGGAGGAGACCACGCCGCCGGTGATGAAGACGAACCGCGTCATGGGCGTCCGTTATAGGTGGGGCCGGAGGCGGTGAGAAGGGCGGCGGTCAGTGCGGGACGGCGGGGCCGGTCGGCTTGGGCGGGGCGAGTGGCTTGGCCGGGACCGGGGCCGTGCTGGCCGGCGGCGGGGCGGCCAGGATCCCGGACGCCCCGGAGCGCCCGGCGCCGCGGTTCATCAGCGCCATCGCCAGCGACAGGCCCAGGAACACGGCGGCCAGGATCGCGGTGGCGCGGGTCAGGAAATTGGCGGTACCGCGGCCGGACATGAACGCGCCCATGCCCTGCGAGCCGCCGATACCCAGCCCACCGCCTTCACTGCGCTGGATCAGGACGACCCCGATCAGGGCGATGGCGACGAAGACCTGCAGGACCATCATGATGGCGATCACGGGGTGGGCGCACTCCGGTGGGGAAGAATGGCGGGGTTCTAAGGCGTGGCGGGGGGGTTGGGAAGGGCGG
>DAHWDR010000037.1:0-2162 GCA_027330745.1 Acetobacteraceae bacterium
CCCCGTCGGCGGCGGCGTGGAGGAAGATCTGTCCGCCCGGGGGGCTGAAGGACTCCGCGTTGCCGATCAGGTTGCGCAGCACCTGAACCAGCCGGTCCTCCACGCCGCGGACCAGCAACGGCCCGTCGGGCAGGGACAGCACCATGCGCGCGTCGCGCGGCCCGCGCGTGGCCTCGTGCAGTTCCGCCAGGGTACGCAGCATCGCCGCCACATCCACCGGCTCGGTCAGCGCGCGCGACAATTCCGCGTCCACCCGGGACGCATCGGATACGTCGCTGATCAGCCGGTCCAGCCGGGTGACGTCCTCGGCGATGATCCCCAGCAGTTGCTGGCGCCGGTCAGGATCTTCCATCCGCCGCAACGTCTCGATCGCGCTGCGGATCGAGGAGAGCGGGTTCTTGATCTCGTGCGCCACGTCGGCGGCGAAGCGCTCGATTGCGTCCATCCGATGCCACAATGCCACCGCCGAGTCCGCCAGCGCCACCGCCAGTGCGCCGATCTCGTCGCGCCGAAGCAGCAGCGCGCGCGGCACCGACCCGGTCCGCCCCTCGCCTTCGCGCATATCCGCCGCGGCATTGGTCAGGCGTAGCAGCGGGCGGGCGATGGTCAGTGACAGGTACCACGACATCAGCACCGTCAGCACCAGCGCCACCGCGAACAGCAGCAGGATCGAGCTGCGGATCGCGAATAGCGCGCGGTCCACCCCGCGTGCCTCGCGCGTCAGCAGGATGATCCCGACGGTCTGCTTCTCGCGCCGCACCGGCTCGGCCACGGTGATCAGCAGGCGGTTGGCCGCGGTGCGGCGGATATAGGGCGGCATGTCGCGGGACCGGTCGGCGCTGGCCAGGCGCAGCTCATTTTTGGTCCCTGCGCCGGCGTCGGGTTCGAACGCGGCCGATCCGCGCGCCGGCAGAGCGACCTCCAGATGGTCGTACAGCCAGTCGATCCCGGCACGCAGCGGCCCGCGCGGGGTGTCGGGCGGGAACGGGTTGTGGTGTTCGGTTCCGGCCAGGCCGAGCGCGGAATCGGCGATCACCGTGCCGTCCGGGCCATAAAGCCGGGCCTGGGCATCCGGGGTCGGCTCGGTCAGGCGCCACAGCAGCGGGCGGGCGGCGGCCGAGACGATACGGGCGTTCCCACCGGTGACCGCGACCGCGCTCTGCGCCAGCGCCCCGGCATAGACGCGGGCCTGTTCGCGCAGCGCCGCGACCTCGTTTTCCAGCAACCCGTTCTGGTACTGGTCCAGATACAGCAGCGCGGACAGCAGCAGCACCAGCGGCAGCGCGTTCACCAACAGCAGCCGCCGGGTCAGCGGCGAGATCCAGCGCGGCCGGAACGTGCCGCGGCGCGGCACCGGGTCAGCCATGCTCCCTCGTCCGCAGGGCGCGGGACGCGGCCATCAATGCTCCTTGTAGCGGTAGCCGATGCCGTAGAGCGTCTCGATCCGCTCGAACGCCTCGTCGCGGGCGCGGAACTTCTTGCGAATCCGCTTGATGTGGCTGTCGATCGTGCGGTCGTCCACGTAGATGTTGTCGCCATAGGCGGCGTCGATCAGCTGGTCGCGGCTTTTCACCATGCCCGGGCGCGCCGCCAGCGCCTTGACCAGCAGGAACTCGGTCACCGTGAGCTGGATGTCGTCGCCCTGCCACAGGCATTGGTGCTTGGTCTCGTCCAGGGTCAGCTCGCCGCGCACCATCACCCCGCCGGGCGCGGCGCCGGAGCCTTCGGCGCGCGAGACTTCGTTGCGCCGCAGCAGGGCGCGGATGCGTTCCAGCAGCAGCCGCTGGCTGAACGGTTTGCGGATGTAATCATCGGCGCCGAGCCGCAGACCCATCAGTTCATCGACCTCCTCGTCCTTGGAGGTGAGGAAGATCACCGGCATCGCCGAGCGTGCGCGCAGCCGCTGGAGCAGCTCCATCCCGTCCATGCGCGGCATCTTGATATCCAGGATGGCGAGGTCCACCGGCCGGGCGGTCAGGCCCTGCAACGCGCTCTCCCCGTCCGTATAGGTGCGGACCTGATAGCCTTCCTGTTCGAGCGTCATGGCGACCGAGGTCAGGATATTGCGGTCGTCGTCCACCAGGGCGATGGTCTGGGTCATCGATGCGGTCCCGTTTGCCGGAACCGAACATAGGGCGATGCCGCGCCCGAAGGCAGGGGGT
>DAHWDR010000084.1:0-3352 GCA_027330745.1 Acetobacteraceae bacterium
CTGGCGGGGCTGGATGCCGAGATCGTCGAAGGGCCGACCGATGAGGCCGGCTTCATCGCCGCGGCGCGCGACGCCGACGCGCTCTATGCCAAGGGCATCAAGATCACCAAGCCGATCATCGACAGCCTGACCAAATGCCGCGCCATCGTGCTGGGCAGCGTGGGCGTCGATAGCGTCGATGTCGCCGCCGCCACCGCGCGCGGCATCCCGGTGACGAACTGCCCGGACACGTTCATCGAGGAAGTGGCCGACCACGCCATGACCCTGCTGCTCGCCGGCTTCCGCCGCGTGATCGAGCAGGACCGCATGGTGCGCGAGGGCCGCTGGCGCGAGGGCCGTCCGGCGCTGCTGCAGATCCCGCGCCTGATGGGGCAGACCCTGGGTTTCATCGCGTTCGGCCATGTCGCCCGCGCCGTCGCCCGCCGCGCCCGCGGCTTCGGCCTGCGCATGATGGCGTACGATCCGTTCATCGAGGAGCTGGTGATGCCGGACTACGGCGTGCTGCCGGCGACGCTGGAGGACGTGCTGGCGCAGTCCGATTTCATCTCGATGCACGCGCCCGCGACCCCCGAGGCCGAGGGGATGCTGACGGAGAAGCATTTTCGGCAGATGAAGAAGACCGCCATCTTCATCAACACCGGCCGGGGTCCGACGGTGCAGGAAGCCGGCCTGATCAAGGCGTTGCAGGAAGGCTGGATCGCCCACGCCGCGTTGGATGTGCTGGAGATCGAGCCGCCGGGCAACAACAACCCGATCCTGGGCATGCAAAACGTGACGCTGAGCGCGCATACCGCATCCGCCTCGGCGCGCTTCGATCCGGCGCGGAAACGTCATGTCGGGCGGGAACTGGGGCTGGTGCTGGCGGGGAAATGGCCGATGAGCTGCGTCAACCCCTCGGTACTGGCCGGCTCGGCGCTGCGGCGCTGGCAGCCGATCTCGATGGAGCGCGGCCCGAACAGCTAAGCGGCCCGAATGCCCCCCTCCCGCACCGCAACCCCACCTCTCCCGCATCGCGGGAGAGGTCGGTTCGCGCAGCGAACCGGGTGAGGGCCGCGTCCCGCCGTTCGGTCACCCATTGGGCCAGCCTGATCCTGATCGGCGCGCTGATCGCGCTGGCCGCCGCGGCGGCGCTCGCGCCCTGGCTGCTGGGGGCCGGCAACGCCAATGCGCAGCGCCTGGCCGCGGCCGGTATTTTTACCGCCAGCTATGCCGCGCTGGCGATCGGACGGGTCCCGGGGCTGGCGATCGACCGCGCCGGAATCGCGCTGGTCGGCGCGAGCCTGATGGTGGCCTCCGGCGCGATCCCGCTGCAAGCCGCCTACAAGGCGATCGATATCGACACGCTGACCTTGCTGCTCGGCATGATGATCGTGGTGGCGAATCTGCGCCTGTCGGGCGCGTTCGCGCTGGTCACCGGCTGGATCGCGCGGCACGCGGCGGGGCCGGTGGCGCTGCTGGTGGCGGTGACGGTCGTTTCGGGGGTGGCCTCGGCGTTCCTGGTCAACGATGCGATTTGCCTGGTGCTGGCGCCGCTGGTGGTGGAACTGGCACTGGCCGCCGGGGTGCGGCCCCTGCCCTATCTGCTGGCGACCGCGATGGCGTCGAATATCGGCTCGGTGGCGACGATCACCGGGAATCCGCAGAACATGCTGATCGGCGGGTTCTCGGGGATTCCGTACGCGACGTTCGCGGGCGCGCTGGCACCGGTGGCGGGGCTGGGGCTGGTGGCGATGCTGGGGATCGTGGTGCTGCTGCACCGGCGGGATTTCGCGCGCCCGGCGGTCCCGGCATTGGTCCCGCCGGCGCCGCGCGGGACGAACCGGGTGCTGGTCGGGCGCGCCATGGCGGCGACGGCGGCGGTGATCGCGCTGTTCTTCGCCGGCCAGCCGCCGGCCAAGGCGGCGATCGTGGTCGGCGCGGCGCTGCTGCTGACACGGCGCGTGAAAAGCTGGCGGGTCTATGCCGAGGTCGATTGGTCGCTGCTGCTGATGTTCGCCGGTCTGTTCGTGATCGTGGCCGGCGCCGAGCGGCGGCTGCTGTCGCATTCGGTGCTGGCGGCGGTCGGGCGGCTGCATCTGGACCATGTCCCGGTGCTGGCCGGGGTCACGCTGGTGCTGTCCAACCTGGTCAGCAACGTGCCCGCAATCCTGGTGCTGCGCCCGTTCGTGGCGGCGCTGGCAACGCCGCGGCGCGCCTGGCTGGTGGTGGCGATGGCGTCCACCTTGGCGGGAAATCTGACCTTGCTGGGCTCGATCGCCAATCTGATCGTGGCGGAGAAAGCCGGGCGGCGCGGCGTTGCGGTGACGTTCTGGGCGTATCTGCGGGTGGGCGTGCCGGTGACGTTGGTGACCTTGGGGATCGGCGTGTGGTGGCTGCGTTGAGCACGGCGGCCTGATCCGGGGCCCCATGCCCCATGCCCCATGCGGCCGGCCGCGCCCCGCCTACGCCGCTTCCCGGATCGCGTGCACGAACCCGTCCGCCTCGGTGGACAGCCGCCCGGCCTCCCCGGCCAGCGCGTCGGCCGCGCCCAGCACAGCCCCCGCGTCGGCACCGGTGCGCCGCACCGCCACGGCGAGATGGGTCACGCCGCCGGTCACCTCCGCCGTTCCCGCCGCGACTTGCTGCACCGCGCGGGCGATCTCGGCGGTGGCCGCGCCCTGCTCGCCCACCGCCCCGGCAATCCAAGCGGCGATCGCGTCCATCCGCTGGATCGTGCCGGCGATCGAGCGCAGCGCCTCCACCGCCTGTCCGGTCGCGCCCTGCATCGCCGCGATCTGGCTGCCGATCTCCTGGGTCGCGCGCGCGGTCTGGGTTGCCAGCGTTTTCACTTCCGAGGCCACCACGGCGAAGCCTTTGCCCGCCTCCCCGGCGCGCGCGGCCTCGATCGTCGCGTTCAGCGCCAAAAGATTGGTCCGCCCGGCGATATCGCCGATCAGCCGCACCACCTCCCCGATCCGTCCGGCGGCGTCGGCGAGACCGGTCACCGAGCGATCGGTCGCCTGCGCCTCACGCACCGCCTGGCCGGCGATTTCGGCCGATTCCGCCACCCGCCGCCCGATCTCGGCGACCGAGGCCGATAATTCCTCCGCGCTCGCCGCGACCGCGCCCACATTCGCGGCCGCCTCCGCCGACGCGGCGGTCATCGCGGTGGTGTGTTCCCCGGCGGCGCCGGCCACGGTGGAGAGGGCGCGCGCGGTCTCCCGCATCGCCTCGGCCTTGGCGCCGAGTTCGCGCGCGATCGCGCCCACCGTCGCCTCGAAATGCCCGACCAGGCGCACCTGGCGGGTGGCGCGGTGCCAGGTGATCATCGGCCCGAGATAGGCGCCGTCGCGGTCGCGCAGCGGGCTGATGA
>DAHWDR010000105.1:0-5864 GCA_027330745.1 Acetobacteraceae bacterium
ACCAGGAACAGCCGCTCGACGATGGCGTGCAAGTGGACGGCCTCATAGCGCCGCGCGTGACGCAGCAGCCAAAGCAGCAATCGCGGGTCCACATGCGGCCCTGCACGCCCCGGTCGGCCGAAATAGCGCAGCCGGTCGATCCCGGGCAGCTCGGGCGCGACCGCCGGAGGGCGGGTGGAGGCCGCGATCACGTCCGATCGGATACCGCGCGCGGCCAGCAGCGGCGCGAGCTTTTCCAGATAGATCCCCTCGCCCGTGAAGTCCGGCCGGAAGTAGCGGAACACGTGCAGGACGGCACGCTTTGGCACCGATCCGCGCCTCACGGTCGGTACCGCGGCAGCCGACGGCCGCAATTCAGCTGCCACCTTGCCCAAGCGGATTGTTGGCGTGCGGGTTTGTTCACGACGACATCCTATCACGACGCCAGCCTCCGGAACACGACCACCCCGGAACACGACAACCCCTGGCCGGGCAGCCGCATCGCGACCCCTGTCATCCCGCTACGCGGCGCCCACCCCCGGTTGACGTCCCGCCCCCGAGGCGGCGACACATCCTCCCCGGGAGATAAGACACGATGCTGGAGTTCGAGGACGCGCCGGCCACGCTGCCGGCCGGGCGCAGGATCTACGCGGTCGGTGATGTGCATGGCTGCGCCGACCGTCTGGCCGCGCTGCACGCCGCGATCGCGGCCGATCTGGCGGCGCGCCCCGCCGACGCGGTGGTGGTCCATATCGGCGATTACGTCGATCGCGGACCCGACAGCGCCGGGGTGATCGCACTGCTCGCCGGCGGCGCGTCCTTGTCCGGCCTGCCGGTGGTGAACCTGATGGGGAACCACGAACGCACCATGCTGGACGCCCTGGCCGGCGAACGCGCGGCCGGCACCGACTGGCTGTTCGCCGGCGGCGGCCCGACGCTGGCAAGCTACGGCCTGGACCCGGACGGCCCGCGCACCGGCTGGGCGGAAGCCATCCCCGCCGCGCATCAGGCATTCCTCCGTGGCCTGACGCTGTCGTACCGCGCCGGCGGCTACCTGTTCGTCCATGCCGGCATCCGCCCCGGCGTGGCGCTGGACGCGCAACTGCCCGAGGATCTGCTGCGCATCCGCCAGCCGTTCCTCTACACCGAGCAGGACCTGGGCGCGGTGGTCGTGCACGGCCATACCCCGGTCAAGGCGCCGGTCGTGCGGCCCAACCGGATCGCGATCGATACCGGCGCGGTGTTCGGCGGCCGGCTGACCGCGGCGGTTCTGGAAGGCGCGCGGATCGGCTTCCTGACCACGTGACGCGCGCCGCCAACCCCGCGCGCCACTCCGGCGCCGGGCGCGCGCGCCTCGCCCCCGACCGCGCGATGCGCTATGCGCGCGGCCATGGATGGATCGGACGACAGCGCGGGCCAGGGTCCCGCCGCGGCCTATGCCGCGCTGGTCGCGGGCGGGTCGCTGGAAGCAGACCCCGCGCAGGAGGCGGCGGCGGCCCGCCTGGAGACGCTGTGGACGGCGTTGCGCAACTACGACCCGCAGCCGCGCCGATCCGGGTTGCTGGCGCGGCTGCTGCCGAACCGGATCGTGGCGCCGCCGCGCGGGCTATATCTGGTCGGCGCGGTCGGGCGCGGCAAATCCATGCTGATGGATCTGTTCTTCGCCGCCGCCACCGTGCGCCGCAAGCGCCGGCTGCATTTCCACCGCTTCATGCAAGACGCCCACGCCGCCATGCACGCGATCAAGCGCGCCGACCCCGGCGTGGACGATCCGATCCCACCGCTGGCCGACCAGCTCTCCGCCCGCGCCGCGCTGCTCTGTTTCGACGAGTTCCAGGTCAACGACATCGCCGACGCGATGATCCTCGGCCGCTTGTTCGCCGCCTTGTTCGAGCGCGAGGTCGTGGTGGTCGCCACCTCCAACACCGCGCCCGACGATCTGTTCCGCGGCCGGCCGGGACGCGACGCGTTCCTGCCCTTCATCGCCATCCTGCAGCAGCATCTGGACGTGCTGCATCTGGATGCAGCGCGCGATTTCCGGCGCGAGCGGGTGCGTGGCATGCGCAGCTGGCACACACCGGCAGACGCGATGGCGCGGCGCGCGCTGGACACGGTGTTCGCCGCCCTGACCGACGGCGCTGCCCCGACGCCTCTGGTCCTGCATGTGAACGGACGCGAAGTGGTGCTGCCAAGCGCCGCCGCCGGCGTGGCGCGGGCCGAGTTTTCCGACCTGTGCGGCCGGCCGCTGGGGGCGGGGGATTACCTGGCGCTGGCGCGCGCCTGCCACACCCTGATCCTGGACGACATCCCGCTGCTGGCGCCGGACAATTACGACGAGGCACGCCGGTTCATCACCCTGATCGATACGCTCTACGACGAACGAATCCGCCTGTTCGCCTCGGCCGCCGCGGCGCCGGATCGGCTGTACGAACGCGGCCGGAACGCGGCCATGTTCGAACGTACGGCATCGCGGCTGGACGAAATGCAGGCCGAGGCCTGGCTGGACGGAACTACACGTTGAAGCGGAACAGCAGCACGTCCCCGTCCGCGACCACGTATTCCTTGCCCTCGATGCGCAGCTTGCCCGCTTCGCGCGCGCCGGCCTCACCGCCGCCCGCGACGTAGTCGGCATAGGCGATGGTTTCGCAGGCGATGAAGCCGCGCTCGAAATCGCCATGGATCACGCCGGCGGCAGCGGGCGCGCGGGTGCCGCGCGGGATGGTCCAGGCGCGGGTTTCCTTGGGGCCGACGGTAAAATAGGTGATCAGACCCAACAAATCGTAGCCGGCGCGGATGACCCGATCGAGACCGCTATCGGCCAGCCCCAGCCCGGCCAGGAATTCGCCGCGCTCGGCTTCGTCAAGCTGCGCCACCTCGGCCTCGATCGCGGCGGAGACCACCACGGCACGGGCGCCTTCCGCCGCGGCGCGGGCGGCGACGGCGGCCGAATGGACATTGCCCGAAGCCGCGGCGGCTTCCTCCACGTTGCAGACATACAGCACCGGCTTGGCGGTCAGCAGGCTCAGACGCCGGGCCGTCTCGGCCTCGCCCGGCGGGATCGCGCTCCGCGCCGGCCGGCCGGCCGCCAGCGCCGCGGTCAGCGGTTCGATCAGCGCGAGTTGCGCGACACTGTCCTTGTCGCCGCCGCGGGCGCGCTTCTGCAGGCCCGGAACCCGCTTCTCCAGACTGTCCAGATCGGCCAGCATCAATTCGGTTTCCACGGTCTCGGCGTCGCGGACCGGGTCGATGCCGCCTTCCACATGGACCACGTCCGGGTCCTCGAAGCAGCGCAACACGTGGAGGACGGCGTCCACCTCGCGGATGTTGCCGAGAAACTGGTTGCCCAGCCCCTCCCCCTTCGAGGCACCGCGCACCAACCCGGCGATATCGACGAATTCCAGCACCGTCGGCACGATCTTGGCGGATTTGCCGATCGCGGCAAGCACCCCCAACCGGGCATCCGGCACCGCGACGCGCCCGACATTCGGCTCGATCGTGCAGAACGGATAATTCGCCGCCTGCGCCTGGGCGGTCGCGGTCAGCGCGTTGAACAGGGTCGATTTGCCGACATTCGGCAGGCCGACAATGCCGCAGTTGAAACCCATTACGCGCTTCCCTCGGCCGGCTGCGTCAGCAGCGCCACTTTCGTCATGAAGGCTTCCGCCTGACCCGCAACCAGCAGCGGCGCGGCCTCGGCCACCGCGTCCAGCAGCGGGATCAGCCAGGCGCGATCGTCCTTGCCGAAATCGCCCAGCACATGGCCCAGGACGCGATCCTTCACGCCCGGATGGCCGATCCCCAACCGGATGCGCCAGTACTCCTGCGACCCCAGCATCCGGTCCATGCTGCGCAGCCCGTTATGACCCGCCGCTCCGCCGCCCAGCTTCACCCGGACCTTGCCCGGAACCAGGTCGAGTTCGTCATGGAACGCGGCGATCGCGGCCGGTGGCAGCTTGAAGAACCCCGCTGCCGCCTGCACGCTTTCGCCCGACGCGTTCATGTAGGTCTGCGGCTTCAGGGCGAGAATCTTCTCGCCCCCCAGCAGCCCCTCGGCGACCAAACCCTTGAACCGCGGGCGCCACGGGCTGAACCCGTGGCGCATCGCGATCACGTCGAGCGCCATGAACCCGATATTGTGCCGGTTGCGCGCCATCCCCGGCTCGGGGTTGCCGAGACCGACCCAGAGCAGCATGACCCGGACGCCTTGGGGTTACTTCTTGCCCTTGGCCGGCGCCTTGGCTGCCGGCTTGGCCGCCGGGGCTTTGGCAGCAGCGGGCGCCGCCGCCGCCGCGGCAGGCGCCGCGCCCGGCTCGGCCGCCACTTCGGCGATCTTGGTCGGCGGGGCCACCGTGGCGATCACGAAATCGCGGCCCGCAATCACCGGCCGCGCGCCCTCGGCACCCTTCAGATCATGCCAGCGCACCGTGTCGTTGAAATCGAGACCCGACAGATCGGCCACGAACTGCTCCGGGATGGCATCCGGATCGCACAGCACCTCGACCGCATGGCGCACCACGTTCAGCACGCCGCCGCGCTTCAGGCCGGTGGACAGGCCCTCATTGTCGAAATGCACCGGCACCGTGACGCGAATCCGCTCACCCGGCGCCAGGCGCTGGAAATCCACGTGCTCGGGCGCATCGGAAACCGGATGGAACTGCACGTCGCGGATCAACGCGCGCTCGGTCGCTCCGGCGCCGCCAATCTCATACACCCGCGACTGCCAGCCGGGGCGATGCAACTCGCGCAACACCGCGCGCGGGTCGAGCGCAATCAAGCTGGGCGGCTGCTTCGCCCCGTAAATCACCGCGGGAACCTTCCCCGCACGCCGTGTCGCCCGCGCCGCCCCCTTACCGGATCGCGCGCGCGCCTCGGCCTCCATCGTCACAACATTGGCCATGGTTCGCTCCTACAAATGGCAAAAGCCGGCCTCCAGGGGTGCCGGCTCGGCGCGCTCTGTAGCCGACCCGGATGGGCGGGGCAATCGGGACGCTTGCCGGGCCGGCAGTAAGGCCAAGGGGCGCTGCCCCCTGGACCCCCGCCAAGGGTAGGCCCTTGGAACCCTTCCCTTTGGTTCGGCGTGGGTGGGGAGTGCGCGGGTCCCGGGGGCAGCGCCCCTTGGCCTTACTACCGGCCCGGCACGCCCCCCGATTGCCCCGCCCATCCGGGCGCGGCTATGATACCGCCCAGTAGGGAGACAACGTGATGGCCGCGGCTCCGTCTGGGGCGATCGACTGCGACATCCATCCGGCGCTGCCGAGCACGGCGGCTCTGTTGCCGTATCTTGACCCCTATTGGCGCGAGCATGTGGTGTTGCGCGGTCTCGACCGCGACAATCTGGAGATCGGCGCTTATCCGGCGGGCGCGCCGCTGTCCTGCCGTCCTGACTGGCGTCCGGCGCACGGTGCGCCGGGCACCGATCCGGCGCGCGCGATCGCCGATGCGCTGGACGGGTTCGGCACGCGCTTTGCGATCTGCAATCTGCTGCATGGCGCGCCGATCCTGTTTTCCGAGGACCTGTCGGCCGCGTTGTGCCGTGCCTGCAACGACTGGCTGGCAACGGAGTGGCTGGACCGCGATCCGCGGCTGCGTGCCTCGATCGTGGTACCGCTGCACAGTCCGGAACTGGCCGCCGCCGAGATCGATCGCCGCAGCGCCGATCCGCGCTTCGTGCAGGTGTTGTTGTGGGCGATGGCGGAGGTGCCGCTGGGACGGCGGACCAACTGGCCGATCTATCGCGCCGCCGCCCGTCACGGCCTGCCGGTCGGGATTCACGCCGGTTCCAGTTTCCGCAATCCGCCGACCTCGCTCGGCTGGCCGTCGTATTATCTGGAAGATTACGTCGCCCAGGCGCAAGGATTCGCCGGCGCGCTGAACTCGCTGGTCAC
>DAHWDR010000117.1:0-7099 GCA_027330745.1 Acetobacteraceae bacterium
ACCTCGCCTGGCCTCGCCGCGTCCAGCGGTATCCCCGAGCCTACCGTCGCCAAGGTCCTGAAAGCCTTGACCGGCGCAGGCTTGGTTGTGTCCCAGCGCGGCGCGCGCGGTGGCTATCGGTTGGCGCGCGCGCTTGCCGCCATTCCGGTGGCCGAAGTCATCGCCGCGATCGACGGCCCGATCGCGCTGACCGCCTGCGTCGATGGCGCCGAAGGTGCGTGCTCCACCGAAAATCTCTGCCCGGTCCGCGGCCGCTGGGACCCGGTGAACGCCGCGATCGACACCGCTCTGCATGCGATCACGCTGGCCGACATGGAAGAAGCGGCCATCCCGCGTGCGTTCCGCCTGGCTCCCGCCGCACCCCGGCAAGTCGTACCCTAGGATTATCTGCCGATGCCCGCCGACGCCGAAACCCTGGAAACCGTGCGTGCCCTGGCCGATGGCGGGTATAAATACGGGTTCCAGACCGATATTGCCATGGACCTGGCCCCGGCCGGACTGACCGAGGACACGATCCGCCTGATTTCGTCGCGCAAGGACGAACCCTCCTGGCTGTTGGACTGGCGGCTTGCCGCCTTCGCCGCCTGGAAGCAGATGACCGAGCCGCATTGGGCGCGCGTTTGGCATCCGCCGATCGACTACCAGGGTATCCATTATTACGCTGCGCCGAAGCGCGCCCCCGGCCCGCAATCGCTGGACGAGGTCGACCCCGAGTTGCTTGCCACCTACGAAAAACTCGGCATCCCGCTGAAAGAGCGCGCGATCCTGGCCGGGGTGGAAGGCGCGTCGAATGTCGCGGTGGACGCGGTGTTCGACAGCGTGTCCGTCGCCACCACGTTCCGCGCCACGCTCGCCAAGTCCGGCGTGATCTTCTGTCCGATCAGTGAGGCGGTGCGCGAACATCCCGAACTGGTCCGCAAATATCTGGGCAGCGTGGTGCCGGTTGTGGATAATTTCTTCGCCACACTGAATTGCGCCGTCTTCACCGATGGCAGCTTCGTCTATATCCCGCCGGGCGTACGCTGCCCGATGGAGCTGTCCACCTATTTCCGCATCAATGCGCGTAACACCGGCCAGTTCGAGCGCACCCTGATCATCGCCGATGCCGGTGCCCAGGTCAGCTACCTGGAAGGTTGCACCGCGCCGATGCGCGATGAAAACCAGCTGCATGCCGCAGTGGTCGAGCTGATCGCGCTGGACGATGCCAAGATTAAATACAGTACGGTACAGAACTGGTACCCAGGCGATGCGGAAGGTCGCGGCGGCATCTATAATTTCGTGACCAAGCGCGGGGCGTGCCGCGGCAAGCGGGCGCATATCTCCTGGACCCAGGTGGAGACCGGCTCCGCGATCACCTGGAAATATCCATCCTGCATTCTGGAAGGCGATGATAGCGTGGGCGAGTTCTACTCGGTCGCCGTCACCAACAACCGCCAGCAGGCCGATACCGGGACCAAGATGATCCATCTCGGGCGCAACACGCGCTCGACCATCGTCTCGAAGGGGATTTCCGCTGGCCGGTCGGACAACACCTATCGCGGCCTGGTGCGGATCGGGCCGCGCGCGTCAGGGGCGCGCAACCACACGCAATGCGACAGCCTGCTGATCGGCCAGCATTGCGGTGCCCACACGGTCCCCTACATCGAAAGCCGCAATCCGCGCGCCACCGTGGAGCATGAGGCGACCACCTCGAAAATCTCCGAGGACCAGTTGTTCTACTGCCGCTCCCGCGGACTGTCGGAAGAAGACGCTGTCGGCCTGATCGTGAACGGATTTTGCAAGGAAGTGTTGAAGGAACTGCCGATGGAGTTCGCCGTCGAAGCGCAGAAGCTGCTGGCCGTCAGTCTGGAAGGGTCGGTGGGCTGATGCTGACGATTACCAACCTGTCCGCGGCGATCGAGGGCAAGCCGATCCTGCGCGGTATCGATCTCACGGTGCCCTCGGGCGAGGTCCACGCCATCATGGGACCGAACGGGTCCGGCAAATCCACCCTGTCCTACGTCCTGGCGGGACGGGAGGAGTATGTGGTCAGCGCCGGCAGCGTCACCTTCGACAGCGCCGACCTGCTTACCATGCCGCCCGAGCAACGAGCGGCGGCCGGCATCTTCCTTGCTTTCCAGGCCCCGGTGGAACTGCCGGGCGTGAACAACGCCAATTTCCTCCGCACCGCGCTGAACGCCATCCGCCGCGCCCGGGCCGAACCCGAGCTGGACGCAGTGCAGTTCCTGAAACTCGTTCGCGCCGAAGCCAAGCGGCTGGCGATGCCCGAGGACATGCTGAAGCGCAACGTCAATGTCGGCTTCTCCGGCGGCGAGAAGAAACGCAACGAAGTGCTGCAGATGTCGCTGCTGCGCCCGCGCCTGGCGATCCTGGACGAAACCGATAGCGGGCTTGATATCGACGCTCTGCGCATTGTCGCCGAAGGGGTGAACGCGCTGCGCGGTCCGGATTTCTCCGCCCTTGTTATCACCCACCATCAGCGCTTGCTGGAGCGGCTGGTGCCGGACCGGGTGCATGTGCTCTCGGCCGGGCGGATTATCCGCTCCGGCGGGCCGGAACTGGCGCTGGAACTAGAAGCCAGCGGCTATGCGGCGGTCGCGGCATGACGGCGCAGCCGACCGGTGTGGCTGCGTTCCTGGCCCGCCATGCGGCGCTGCTGGGGGGATTGCCGGGCGACCCCGCGCCGCGCGCGGCGGCGGTGACGGCGTTCCGCGCCCTGGGCATGCCCGGGGCGGCGGCGGGACGGCGGGAAGAAGCGTGGAAATACACCTCGCTGCGCGCCCTGGCCGAAGCCCCCTTGTCCGATCGCGCCAGCACCGCGACGCCCGAGCTGCCCGCATCCCTGGCGCCGGCACGGCTGGTCCTGGTGGATGGGCGGTTGCGGCGCGATCTGTCGGTGCTGCCGGACGGGATCGCTGTCACCGCCTTCGCCGAGCATCCCGATTTCGATCCCATGGCCGGCACCGAGACCCGCGTGCTGGCCGCCATGAACACGATGTTTGCCGCCGACGGCGTGACCATCGCGGTCCCCGCCGGTCTGGACGCCGGCACGATCGCGCTGCTGTCGTTCACCACCCACGGCCAGGCCGCGCATCCGCGCCACACCGTCGTGCTGGACGCAGGCGCGCGGTTGACGCTGCTGGAAACCGCCACCGGCACCGGGCGCTATCTGCACAACCCGCTGACCGTGATCCGGCTGGCCGCCGGCGCGCGGTTGACGCATCTGCGCTTGCAGGACGAATCGGACGCGGCCTTCCACCTGGCCCTGATCGCCGCGGAGCTCGACCTCGGCGCCACCTATGACGGCTTCACCCTGGCGGCAGGCGCGCAGCTTGCCCGCACCGAATTCCATGCTGTCCTGGCGGGCGCCGGTGCCCATGCCGGATTTTCAGCCGCCCAGCTTCTGTCCGGCACGCGCCACGCCGATCTGACCTCGGTGATCCGCCATGCTGCGCCGCACGGCACCTCGCGCCAGAGCGTGAAAACCGTGCTGACCGGCGCCGCGCGTGGTGTGTTCCAGGGCCGCATCGAAGTTGCTCGCGACGCGCAGAAGACCGACGGCTACCAAATGAGCCAGGCGCTGCTGCTGTCCGATGCCGCCGAGATGGACGTGAAGCCGGAGCTGGAAATCTTCGCGGACGACGTGAAATGTAGCCACGGCGCCACGCTCGGCGCGCTGGACCCGGACCAGCTGTTCTACTTGCGCGCCCGCGGTATCACCGAAGGCGCCGCGCGCGCGCTGCTGGTCCGCGCGTTCCTCGCCGAGGCGCTGGAGACCGTGCCCCACGCCGGCGCAAGCGCGGCGATGTCAGCGGCGGTGGATCGCTGGTGGGATCACAACGGAACATGAACCACGTGACGCACGCATTCGACGTCTCCCGCATCCGCGCGGATTTCCCGATTCTGGGCCAGCAGGTGCATGGTAAACCGCTGGTGTTCCTGGACAGCGCGGCATCCGCGCAGAAGCCCCGCGCCGTGATCCAAGCCATGACGGCGGCGATGGAAACGCAATACGCCAACGTCCATCGCGGCCTGCACTGGATGAGCGAGCGCACCACCGAGGCCTACGAAGCCGCGCGCGATGCCGTTGCCGCGCTGATGAACGCGCGCGACCGACACGAGATCGTGTTCGTCCGCAACTCCACCGAAGCACTTAACCTGGTCGCCCACAGCTACGGCCGCCACATCCTGCGTCCCGGCCAGGCGGTGGTTATCTCGGCTATGGAGCATCATTCCAACATCGTCCCCTGGCAGATGCTGCGCGACGAACGCGGCATCGAACTGCGCGTGGCGCCGATCACCGACGCAGGCGAGCTCGACATGGCAGCGTTCGAGGCGCTTCTGGACGACGGCAAAGTGGGGCTGGTCGCAATCACCCATATGTCGAACGTGCTTGGCACCTATACCAACCCGGCGCGGATCGCGCGGATCGCGCACGCGCATGGCGCCAAGGTGCTGTTCGACGGCTCGCAGGCGATCGTGCATCGCGCGGTGGACGTGCAGGCGATCGACGCGGATTTTTACGCCTGGACCGGCCACAAACTGTACGGCCCGACCGGCATCGGCGTGCTATGGGCGCGGCGCGAGCTGCTGGAGGCGATGCCGCCGTTCCTGGGCGGCGGGGAAATGATTTCCTCGGTCACCTACGAACGGTCCAGCTGGGCCGCGGTGCCGCATAAATTCGAGGCTGGCACGCCAGCGATCCTGGAGGGCATCGGCCTCAAGGCCGCCATCGAGTACGTGCAGGCCGTCGGCTATGACGCGATCGCAGCGCATGAGGCCGCATTGACCGAGCACGCTTTGGCTCGCCTGTCCGACATCGAGGGCCTGCGCGTCCTGGGTGCCGCGCAGGACCGCGGTGGGGTGGTATCGTTCACGCTCGATCGCGCGCACGCGCATGACGTGGCGACGTTGCTGGATCGCTTCGGCATTGCGGTGCGTGCCGGGCATCACTGTGCGGAACCTCTGATGCATCGGCTGGGCCTGGAGAGCACCGCCCGCGCCAGCTTCGGCATCTACACCACGCCGGGTGAAATCGATACGCTGGCCGACGCGTTGGTGCGCGTGCGGGAGTTTTTCGCATGAGCGTATTGTCGCGGATGCTCCGGTCATGGCCAGGCCTGACCCGGCCATCCACCCAAATCTGTGCCCGCGGGATTCCGCGGCCCGATCGCCGGTGCGCGGGTGGCCGGGTCAAGCCCGGCCATGACGAAGCGGATCGCGTCCGATGAACGGCGCGCTCGACGATCTGCGCGATCTGTACCAGGACGTGATCCTGGACCACGGCCGCCACCCGCGCCACGGCCGGCGCCTGACCGCGTTCGACGGTTCGGCCAGGGGCGACAACCCGATGTGCGGGGACCGCGTGGAAGTGTTCGTCCGCCGCGCCGCCGATGGCACCATCGCTGAGGCCGGGTTTGAGGCGCGTGGCTGCGCCATCTCCATCGCCTCCGCCGACCTGATGGCGGAGACCGTCGTTGGCAAAGCGCCGGCGGATGCGCGCGCCCTGTTCGCCGCGTTCCGCGATCTGGTCCGCACCGGAGCCTGCCCCGATTGCGCGCCGTCCCTGACCGAACCGCTGCAACGCCTGGCGCCGTTGGCGGGCGTGCACGAATACCCCTCGCGCGTGAAATGCGCGACTTTGCCCTGGCACGCCCTGATCGCCGCGCTGGATGGCGCGAAGGAGACCAGCCGTGAATGACCCGACCCCCGTCGCCCACGCCGCCTGGACGCCCGATGGCGAAACCGCGGCGCCACCCGGCGAAGCCGCGGTGATCGATGCCATCGCCACCGTGTACGACCCCGAAATCCCGGTGAACATCTATGAACTGGGATTGATCTACGCGATCGAGATCGACGCCGCCGGCACGGTGAAAGTGGAAATGACCCTGACCGCCCCCGGTTGCCCCAGCGCGCAGGAACTGCCCGAACAGGTGCGGGACGCCATCATGGCCATCCCCGGCGTGGCGGACGCCTCGGTGGAGACGGTCTGGGACCCACCCTGGGACCCCTCGCGCATGAGCGAAGAAGCGCGCCTGCAATTGAACATGTTCTGACCCGGACCATATCGGACAGCACCATGAGCACCACCACCCGCCGCCCCGTCCGCGCCTTGCCGCCGCTGATGACCTTGACGGATGCCGCCGCTGATCGCCTGCGCGGCCTGTATGCCCGCGGCGAGCAGGGCAAACTGCTGCGAATCGGCGTCAACACCAAGGGCTGTTCCGGCCTGTCCTATGACATGTCCTGGACCGAGACGCCCGGCCCGGGCGATGAGGTCGTGTCCGACAAGGGGCTGACCGTCCTGATCGATCGCCGCGCCAGCCTGTTCCTGATCGGCACCGTGATGGATTACGAAACCAAGGCGCTCTCCTCCGGCTTCACCTTCGTGAACCCGAATGAGAAGGGCCGCTGTGGCTGCGGCGAGAGCTTCCACGTCTGACCCGGGCGTGATGTAATCCCCCGACCGGCGGCCCGAGACCGCCGCCCCGGAGGAGGATGCGATGGAAGCCGCCACCGATGCCGCGCAGGACGTGTTCGAGATCATGCAGACCACGCGCGCGATGCGCCGGTTGCGTCCCGATCCGGTCCCGGACGCGCTGATCCGCCGTATTCTGGAAGCGGGCGCGGCTGCCGCCAATGGCGGGAACACGCAACGCTGGCGCTTCCTGGTCATCAAGGACCCCACCATCAAGCAGGCTGTCCAGGCGCTGTATCAGCGCGCCTATGACAAAGTCATTGGGCCTCGCTACCGCAAATCCGACCCACCGCCCGGCGTCAGCGCCGAGCGTTACCAGCGCCAGCACGCCGCGGTGGAATATCTGACGCGGCATTTCCACGAAGCCCCGGTGTGGATCGTCGCCTGCCTGGATGAAGGCAGCGCCGCTCCCACGCGCTGGTCCGGCGCCTCGATCTACCCCGCGGTGCAGAACATGCTGCTCGCCGCCCGTGCGGTCGGCCTGGGATCCACGCTGACCACCCGTCATCTGCTGTATGAGGCCGAGGCCGAACTGGCGCTGGGCCTGCCGCCGGGGGTGCATTCCTATGCCATCCTGCCGATCGGCTACCCGATGGGCCGCTTCGGCCCGGTCGGACGGGG
>DAHWDR010000134.1:0-6357 GCA_027330745.1 Acetobacteraceae bacterium
GATGGGGTTTTTGTGCATGGTGAACGCGGAGCGGGACAAGCCGGAATTGCCGGATGCGAGGGAGATGGCGCGGTTGCGGGGGGTGGCGGAGGTGGCGGGGTTTTTGGGGTAGGGGGGCGGGGGGGGCGCTGCGTAGCGCGACCTGGCTTGGAGGTGGGTGGACCGGGTCTCGATCGGTCGAGTGGCGGCGGCAGATGTTGGCCGACAAGGCGCGGGGTTTGCCTGGGTTCACCTGAGGACTGGGTCCGGCAGGGAGTGGACTGGGTGGTTTCGGGTCCGACGCGCGGCAGAGCGGAGGCTTTCGTTGGGGCGGCTGCCTCGGCAGGGCTCACCGACTTGCGGCCCTCGCGCGGGGCTGGAATCCTGATTGCGCGACGGCCTCCGCCTCTGGTTCGGCGAACGCATCCTGGACGTGAACCAGGACGTGCTGCTCGCCTGGCGCCACCTGGCCACGGAGGGTCAGCGGGCGAATAATACCTACGCCCAGCCGGATGCCCTTATCGCTGCGACCGCGCTGGTCCACGATCTCGGCGTGGTCACCCACAACACTCAGGATTTCGCCCGCGCCGGCCTGACCCTGCTCGACCCCTGGGCGCACCCGCTGGTCCCCCCGCTTGGCGCCTCCGCCCCGGCGCGGTAGATACCTTCAACGCCAAGGGGGAAACCGCGCGCATGATCGACAAGACCGTCCGCTCGATGGCCGAGGCCATGGCAGGCATCGCCGACGGCGCCACCGTCCTGGTCGGCGGCTTCGGCGCCGTGGGCCAGCCCAACGCGCTGATCGACGGATTGATCGAACAGGGTGCCAAGGACCTGGTCATCGTCGCCAACAATGCCGGTGTCGGTCACACGGGGCTCGCCCGGCTGATGGAGTTGGAACGGGTCGCCAAGATCGTCTGCTCGTTCCCGCGCAGTTCCGATCCGATCGTGTTCGAAACCCTGTATCGCGCCGGCAAGATCGAGCTTGAGATCGTCCCCCAGGGTACGCTGGCCGCGCGCATCCACGCCGCCGGCGCCGGCATCCCGCTGTTCTTCACCGCCACCGGCGTCGGCACCAAGATGGCCATGGGCAAGGAAACGCGCGAGATCGACGGGCGCATGTATGTGGGGGAAAAAGCCCTGCACGGCGACGTGGCGCTGGTGGAGGCGTGGGAAGCCGATCGCTGGGGCAACCTCACGTTCCGCAAATCGGGCCGCAATTTCAATCCGGTGATGGCGATGGGGGGGAAGCTGACGATCGTGCAGACCCAGCATCTGCGGCGCCTGGGTGAGATCGATCCCGACCACGTCCATACCCCCGGCATCTTCGTCAATCGCGTGCTGCACGTCCCGTACGGCGATCCCACCGGTTTCTGATTGGATTTACGGAGCACCAAAATGTCGCTCGCCACCGAACAGGCTTTCACCCGCCCGCAAATGGCCGCCCGCGCCGCCGCCGACATCCCGGAGGGCTGGTACGTCAATCTGGGGATCGGTATCCCGACCATGATCGCGGACCATGTACCGACCGAGCGCGAAGTGGTGTTCCACTCGGAAAACGGCGTCCTGGGCATGGGACCGGCGCCGCCGAAGGATCAGATCGATCCCTGGCTGATCAACGCCGGCAAGCAATACGTGACCCTGCGCGAAGGCGGCAGCTACTGCCACCATTTCGACAGCTTCGCGATGATCCGCGGCGGGCATCTGGATCTGTGCGTGCTGGGCGCCTTCCAGGTGGCGGATAATGGCGATATCGCCAACTGGGCCACCAGCGAGAACGACACCGCGCCCGCGGTCGGCGGGGCGATGGACCTCGCGGCCGGGGCGAAGCGGTTATGGGTGCTGATGGAGCACACCACCAAGGACGGCACGTCGAAGCTGGTGCGGCGCTGCACCTATCCGCTGACCGCGCTGGGTGCGGTGAAGCGGGTGTATACGAATCTGGCGGTGCTGGACGTGACGCCGGGCGGGTTCGTGGTGCGCGAGATAGCCCGGGGGATCAGCTTCGAATCGTTGCAAGATCGGACCGAGGCGAAGCTGACCGACGGGCGATAGCCGGGGCACCCCAACCCCGACCACGCGGTTCCCTGAGCCGTCGTGCCGCAATCCGCTGGGGAAAGCCGGCTCAGGCCGGCTCGGCGTTGCGCGCGGCCATCATCTCCTGGAAAGCGGGCCGCGCCTGGCAGGCGGCGATCCAGGACCGCAGCGCGGCAAACGCGGTGAACAGGTCCGGTGCAGCCTGGGCGTAGCGGACCACCTCGGCCAGGTTCAGGTCCGCGACCGTGAAGCGCCCGCCGACCAGGAACCCGCCACTGTCGCCCAGCGCCTTGTCCAGCAAGGCGAATTTCGGCCGCAACGCGGCCACGGCCGCGTCATGGATGGCGCTGTCACGGGTCTTCACCGCCGCGCTGTTTTGCAACACCCGTAGCGCCGGCGCTTCCAACTCGGTGGCGGCAAACAGGGTCCATTGCAGCATCGCCGCCTCCTCGCGCAGGTCCCGCGGCGCCAGGGTCCCGCCATGCCGGCGTGCCAGGTACAGGGTGATGGCGAAAGATTCGTTCAGCACCATCCCGTCATCGTCGATGCATGGCACCAGCCCGTTTGGATTGACCGCAAGAAACGCCGGCGAGCGTGTGTTCAGCGGTGCATCCGGCGCATCGGGGCTGGTCAGCCGATAGGCCTGGATGACCGGCACATGCTCGAACGCAAGGCCAAGCTCCTTGGCCATCCAGATCGGCCGCGCGGCCCGCGAGCGTAGCACGCCGTAGATTTTGAGGCTCATGGTTTTTTCCTTCCAATGCGATCGCAGCAGCCATCTATCCCGTCGCACCCGCTCAGGCCGCGCTGACAAACCCGTCCTTCACCCGCTTCGTTCCGGCTTTGTCGAAAGCGATCTCCAGCCGGTCGTCTTCGACCGAGGTGACCGTGCCATACCCGAACTTGTCGTGGAACACGCGCGACCCGCGCGCGAATTGGTCGTTGCGTGCCGGGCGTGCCGGGACTTCCCACGCCAGCGCGGGGCGCGGCGCACGCGCAGCTTGCAACGGCACGCCGGCGCCGAAAATGGAGTGCCCCGAATCGTGCGCCAGCGCCGCGGAACCGAAACGGACCACCGAATCCTCCGGCAGTTCGTCCAGGAATCGGCTGGGCATGCTCGCCTGCCAGTTTGCGTAGATGCGCCGGTTGGCGGCGTGGCTGACGATCGCCCGCGTCCGCGCCCGCGTCAGGCCGACATAGGCCAGGCGGCGTTCCTCCTCCAATCCCTTCGCCCCGCCCTGGTCCATCGCGCGCTGGTTGGGGAAAATCCCATCCTCCCAGCCGGGGAGGAACACGGTGTCGAACTCCAGCCCCTTGGCGCCATGAAGGGTCATCAGGTTCACCCGGTCCTCGGTCGCGTCCTGTTCGTTCTCGGTCACCAACGCGACGTGATCGAGAAACCCGCCGAGCGTCTCGAACTCCGCCATGGCGCGGACCAGCTCCTTCAGATTCTCCAGCCGCCCCGGCGCGTCGGGGGATTTGTCCGCCTGCCACATCGCCGTGTAGCCGCTTTCGTCCAGCACCGTCTGCGCGGCGAGCACATGACCTTCGGAAGCCAACACGCCGCGCCAGCGATCGAGGTCGCGCAGGAACGCCGCCAGCCCCTCGCGCGCCTTGCCACGCAGCGCGCCGGTTTCGGTCAGACGCATCGCCGCGGCGGAGAGCGGCATGGCACCCGCGCGGGCGGCCTCGTGCAGCGACCGCAACGCTGTGTCGCCCAGGCCGCGGCGGGGCAGGTTCACGATCCGCTCGAACGCCAGATCGTCCGCCGGCTGGGACAGCAGGCGAAGATAGGCCAGCGCGTCGCGGATTTCCTGGCGTTCGTAGAAGCGCAGGCCGCCGACGATGCGGTACGGGATGGCGACGGTCAGGAACCGCTCCTCGAAGGCGCGGGTCTGGAAGCCGGCGCGGACCAGGATCGCGATCTCGGCCAGAACATGCCCGTCGGCGCGCAGCGCGGCGATGCGGTCCGCGACCATCCGCCCTTCCTCGTCCGAATCCCACACGCCGACCACCGCGACCGGCTCGCCGGCCTGCGCCGCGCTGCCGGGGCGGAGCGTCTTGCCCAGCCGCTCCGCGTTATGCGCGATCAGGCCGGAGGCGGTGGCGAGAATCGCCGGGGTGGAGCGATAATTCGCCTCCAGCCGCACGATCTTCGCGCCCGGGAAGTCGCGCTCGAAACGCAGGATATTTTCCACCTCCGCGCCGCGCCACGAATAGATCGACTGGTCGTCATCGCCCACGCAACAGATGTTGCGATGCGCCTGGGCCAGCAGCCGCAGCCACAGATACTGCGCGACATTGGTGTCCTGGTATTCGTCCACCAGAAGGTAGCGGAACCGGCGATGATACTGCCCCAGCACGTCCGGCTGGGTGCGCAGGATTTCGGTGACATGCAGCAGCAGATCACCGAAATCCACCGCGTTGAGCTGCGTCAGCCGGGCCTGGTAAGCGGCGTATAACGGGCGCGCCTGGCCGGCGGCGAAATCGGTGTCCTCGGCCGGCGTCACCTGCGCGGGGGTCAGGCCGCGATCCTTCCAGCGCTGGATCACCGCGGCCATCGCCGGCGGCGCCCAGCGTTTCGTGTCCAGCCGGGCCGCCTCCATCAACTGCTTGACCAGGCGCTGCTGGTCGTCGGTGTCGAGAATCGTGAAATTGGGCGACAGCCCCGCCAGCGCGGCATGGGCGCGCAGCATCCGCGCGCCAAGCGCGTGGAACGTGCCGAGCCAAAGCCCCTCCACCGGGCGCCCGAGCAGCCCCGCCACCCGCTCGCGCATCTCGCGCGCGGCGCGGTTGGTGAAGGTCACCGCCAGCACCTGGCTGGGAAAAGCACGGCCGGTCAGCAACAGATGGGCGAAGCGCGTGGTCAGGACCCGCGTCTTGCCGGTCCCGGCGCCGGCGAGCACCAGAAGTGGGCCGTCCAGCGTCTCCACGGCCAGGCGCTGGTCGGCGTTCAGACGGGCAAGATAATCGGCCATGGCGCGACATGGCCGAGGCGACGCTGCGCCGCAAGGCCCACCGGCACAGCTAGCCGTGCCCGCGCGTCACCAGGCGCCCGGCCCGCGCCGCGGTGGCCGCCCCCTGCGCGAACGCCGACTGGCCGTTGACCCAGGTCTCCACGATCCCCTCGGCGGGCAAGCTCGGCGAGTCATAGGTGGCGGCATCGCGCACCAGCGCGGGGTCGAACAGCACCAGATCGGCATAGGCGCCCGGGCGGATCACGCCGCGATCGGTCAGGCCGAACACGGCCGCGGTATGCCCGGTCATCTTGCGCACCGCGTCTTCCAGGGTGAACAGCCCCAGATCGCGTGCGTAATGGCCCAGCACGCGCGGGAACGTGCCCCACAGGCGCGGATGCGGGCGCGCGTCGTGGGGCAGGCCGTCGCTGCCGATCATCGCCAGTTTGTCGGCCAGGATGCGGCGCACGTCGGCTTCTTCCATCTGGAAGAAGATCGCTCCGGCCGGCAGGAGCCGTTCGGCGGCCGCGCGCGGCGTCAGGTTCCAATCCCGCGCGATGTCATCCAGCATCCGCCCGGCCTGGTCGGGATGCGGGACCGACCAGGTCACGCGCACCGGCACGTCCGCGCGCAGCCGGTCCGGGATCAGGACGGTGGAGCCGGCGGCGTAGGGATAGACGTCGAACGCCACCGACTGGTGCGTGGCGGCCGCGGCGATGCGCGGCAGGGTCTCGGTGGAGCGGCCGAAATTCTCCGGCATGGTGCATTTGTGGTGGCTGATGACCACGCCCACGCCGGTTTCGCGGCCGATGCGCAACGTCTCCTCGATCGAGTCCAGAACGCCATCGGCTTCGTCGCGCATATGCGTGACATACAGACCGCCGGTGGCGCGCAGGGCCTCGGCGACGGCGATCACTTCCTCGGTGGGCGCCAGGATGTTGGGCGGGTAATAAAGCCCGGTGGAGAAGCCGGACGCGCCTTGCGCCAGTGCCTCGGCCAGGCGGCGGCGCATCTGTTCGGACTCGGCATCGGTCGCGGCGCGCTGCGTGTCCCCGCCCATCGCCTCGACCCGCAGCGACATGTGGCCGATCAGGGCGACGGTGTTCACCGGCGCCGGTTCGGCGCGAAGCCGGTCCGCGTAGGCGCCGAAACTGTCGAAGGTCCACCATTCCTCGTCGCCCAGCAGATCGAGCGGCGGCGGCGGACGGCGCGTCATGCGCACCGGCGACAGGCTGATCCCGCAATTCCCCACCACCACGGTGGTCACGCCTTGCGACATCTTGCACAACATGCAGGCGGGGCCGCACAGCACGGCGCGGTCGTCATGGGTATGGGCGTCGATGAAGCCCGGGGCGAGCGCGCGGCCGGCGGCATCGATCTCGCG
>DAHWDR010000135.1:0-7546 GCA_027330745.1 Acetobacteraceae bacterium
TCCGCCAACACGGTGGCGCGGGTGGTCACCCCGGCGCGGGCCTCGCCCGGGGAAACGGACAGGGTCGCCCCCAATCCGATCGCCTCGGCCACCCCGGTCAGCACGGGCTGCGACACCAGATGCGCCAGGCGGCGGCCCAGATCGCCTTCCTGCTCGCGCGGGAAGCGTTCCACCAGCCATTCCGCGACGATCAGGCCCAGGACGCGGTCGCCCATGAACTCCAACCGCTCGTTGGAGCCGTGGCCGCTCCGTTCGGCGGCGGAGCGATGGGTCAGTGCCTCGCGCAGCAGGGCCGGCCGGGCGAAATGATGGCCGAGGAGGGATTCCAGCGCAGTCAGAGCGGGCGAGGGGGTCAGTGGATGATTTTCCCGATGCGGTCCCAGCGGATCTCGAACGGCCATTCCCAGACCTGCCACCACGGATCGCGCGCGTCGATGGAGAAGAAGATGACTTCCGCCTTGCCGACCAGATTCTGCATCGGCACGTAGCCCCAGAACCGGCTATCGGCGGAGTTGTCGCGGTTGTCGCCCATGACGAACAACTCGCCCGGGGGTACGGTGTAAACGCCGGTGTTGTTGGCCTCGCCCTGATCGGTGGCCTTCAGGATGTGGTGGACCACCGGCGGCAGACCGGGGGAGCCGGGCAGGGTTTCGGTGTAGCGGCGCAGCACCATGCCGATGCCGCTTTCATCGTCCACGTAAGTGCCGTCCGGCTTGCGCGCGACTTCCTTGCCATTGATATAAAGTTGGCCGTTTTGCACCTGCACCTTGTCGCCCGGCAGGCCGATCACGCGCTTGATGTAATCCTCGGACGGGTCGGGCGGGTAGCGGAACACCATCACATCGCCGCGGTGCGGGACCGAGCCGAAGATGCGGCCGGGGAACAGGTCCGGGGAGAACGGCAGCGAATAGCGGGAATAGCCGTAGCTGTATTTTTCGACGAACAGATAATCGCCCACCAGCAGCGTGGGGATCATGCTGCCGGACGGGATATTGAACGGCTCGAACAGGAAGGTGCGAATGATGACGGCGACCAGGCCGGCATAGACGATGGTCTTGACGTTTTCGCCGAGACCGCTCGTGCTTCGTTTCGTCTTGCTTGCGGCCATGCGGTGGGGTCCGGGGAACGGGGTCGGGGGGTTCAACTCCAGGTGCGGCGCGGCGTCAAGGAAGCGCGGGGTTCATGACCCGCACGTCACGAACGGGACAGGTGCGGGGCATGAAACCCCCACGGCGGCTAACCTTGGGCCGGATGGGCGTCGCACGATCGGCCACCGGCTCGCGCCTGCGCCGCTTGGGACTCGGATCGGACCGCGCGGCAACGTCTCGTTCACCGGTCGGTGTGATGTTGGTCCGATGCGCCGGGTGCTGCCGCCGATGATCCTGCTGCTGGCCTTGGGCGGATGTGCCGCCTCGGGGCCGCTGTCCTACGCGGGCAGCGCGGGGTGCGGGCTGGTCACGGCGGCGCGACTGGCCCTGGCCGGGTTGCCCTGCGCGCCCCCGCCCGCGCCGCCGGCACCCTATTGCACGCGCAGCCTGGCCGACGTGGATTGCTGGGAAGATCCGGGGCGGCTGCGCGACCATCCGCCGCAGGTCGCGGATGGGGGGTGGGTGGCGCCGAAGCCGGTGGCGGCGGCCCGCAAGGGGGTCGGCAAGCCGGTGCCGCCGTAGCGGCGGTTACCGCTCCAGCCCGTGCAGCCAGGCGTCTGTCTCCGTTGCCACGCGCGCTTGCGGGTCCGCCGCGCCGCTCAGCGCTTCCAGACGAAGGACCTGCGGTTCGCCCACGCCCAAGGTGGCCAGCACTGCGCGCAGATAGGGGACCAGGAAATCCGGCTGCCGCGCGGCCGGGGCCGAGCTATGCCCGCCGGAGGCCACCACCAGGTAGCAGGGCCGCGGGCGCAGGGTGCCGATTTTACCGGCTTGCGTGCGGCGGAACGTCCGCTCCACCCGCAGCACTTGATCGATCCAGGCCTTCAGCACCGCCGGCACGGTGAAATTATGCATCGGCGTGCCGATCACCAGCAGGTCGGTGGTTTCAAGTTCCGCGATCAGCCGCTCCGATTCCGCCAGCGCCGCCGCCAGCGCCGGGGTGCGGGCGTCCGGTGGGACCAGCATCGCCGCGGCGAAGCCGGCATCGACGAAGCCGGGCGGCCGGTCGGCCAGATCGCGCCGGATCACGCGCAGCCCGGGTTCGCGCGCGCGCAGCCAGCCGAGCAGCCGTGCCGTCGCGAGCCGGCTCATGCCCTGCGCCCCGCGCGGGCTGGCCTCGATCACCAGGGCGGTGGTCACGCGAGGTCGATCCCGAAATGCAGCCCGCGCGCCAGCATCCCGAACCGGAAGTAGAAACGTTGCGCGAATGCGTTGTCCATCCCGGTGTCGAGCGTCATGCGCCGGCAGCCCGCTTCCCTGGCCTGATCCGCCACCGCCGCCAGCAGCCGCGCGCCCAGACCCGAGCGGCGCTCTGTCGCCACCACCACCAGATCGTCGACATAGGCGAAGCGGCCGTGGATCAGGTTCTCGGTCAGGCGCCAACCGGCGGCGCCGACCGCCTCCGGTCCGCGCCAGGCGGCCAGCAGCCGGTAGCCCTGGGCGCGTTGGCGCGCGAATTGCGCGACCAGGCCCGGCGCGTCCGGCAGATGCGGGCGCAGCGCGCGCAGCACCGGGAAGCAGGCCGCGATTTCGCCGTCCGTCGTGGCCTCGCGCAGGGTGATCCCGGTCATGGCGCGTCCGCCACATCGTGGACGTAGCGCATCCCGATCGCCAGCCGGTTCCACAGGTTGATGACGCCGATCAGGATCGTCAGATCGACGATCTCCTGGTCCGAGAAATGGTCCCGCAGCGGCGCGTAGTCGGCCTCCGGCGCATGGTTGGCGGCCACCAGGGTCAGCGTTTCGGTCCATGCCAGGACGGCGCGCTCGGCCGGGGAGAACAGCGGGGAATCGCGCCAGCCGGCCAGGACGTGCAGACGCTGCTCGGGCTCGCCGGCGTGACGCAGCAGGCGCGCGTGCATGTCCAGGCAGAAAGCGCAGCCGTTGATCTGCGAGGCGCGCAGCTTCACCAGCTCGATCAGGCGCTCGGGCAGGCCGTGGCCGCGGATCGTGGCCTCCACGGCGCGGATGGCGCGGTAGGCGTCCGGGGAGAGATCGGGCGGGGAGAGGCGTTCGACATGCATGGCGGGGCTCCTTGGTGCGGCGCGCAGGGTGGCCTGGCCATGGCCCATTGCGAAGCGCCAAGAAGCATGTATTCGACTGAGCCATGACGCCGAAGCTGCGGATTGACCGGACCGAGGCGACGCCGCTGCAGGACCAGTTGGCCGCGCGGATCCGCGCCGCCGTCGCCGCGGGCCATCTGGCGCCGGGCGCGCGTCTGCCGTCTGCACGGTCGCTGGCGGCGCAGCTGGGGGTGGCGCGGGGCACGGTGGACGCCGCCTACGCCCGGCTGGGCGGCGAAGGCTATCTGGTGACGCGCGGGCCGGCCGGCACCGTTGTTGCGCCGGCGTTGCGGATCGGCGCCTCGCCCGCGTCACGTGACCGGCCCGCGGTGACGCCCCCGGTGGCGTCCCCCGTGGCGCCCCCTTGGCCCCGGGTGCTGCCGTTCCGCATGGGCCTGCCGGCGCTGGACCTGTTCCCCCGCGCGCTGTGGGCGCGGCTGGTGGCGCGCGCGGCGCGGCGGATCGGCGGCGCGGGGCTGACCTACCCCGATCCGGCCGGCCTGCCGGCGCTGCGGGAGGCGATCGCGGCCTATCTGGCGGTCGCGCGCGGGGTCGCCTGCGGGCCGGGCCAGGTGATCGTCACCGCCGGATATCAGGGCGCGCTGGCGCTGCTGGCCCGGGTGCTGCTCCGCCCCGGCGAGGCGGTGTGGTGCGAGGAGCCGGGCTATCCCCTGGCCCGCCAGGCGCTGGCGGCGGCGGGCGCGCGGCTGCTGCCGCTGCCGGTGGACGCCGAGGGCATGGCCGTGCCCGATGCCGCGGCGCCGGCGCGCCTGGCGGTGGTCACACCGGCGCACCAGGCCCCGACCGGCGTGGCGTTGTCCCTGCCGCGGCGCCAGGCGCTGCTGGATTGGGCGGCACGGCGCGACGCGTTCGTGATCGAGGACGATTACGATGCCGAGTTCCACTATGTCGGGCCGCGACTGCCGGCCCTGAAAGCCCTGGACGCGGGCGATCGGGTGATCCTGGCTGGGAGTTTCAGCAAGACGCTGTTCCCCGGGCTGCGCCTTGGCTACCTGGTGGCGCCGGCGGCGCTGGCAGCGGCGCTGGCCCGGGCGTCGCTGCTGCTCGCCCACGGGGCACCGGGCCTGGAGCAGGCGGCGGTGGCGGCGTTTCTGGCCGAGGGGCATTTCGCGCGGCATCTGAAACGGATGCGTGGCGCCTATGCGGCGCGGCGGGCGGCGTTGTCCGGCGCGGTTGCGGCGGCGTTTGGGCGAAGCCTGGCGCTGACGGCGGGGCCGGGCGGCCTGCATCTGCTGGCGCGTTGCCCGGAGGGAACGCCGGCCGGCTGGGACACAGGCGCGGTCGCGCGCGCCGAGGCGGCGGGATTGGGGCCGGGGGCGCTGTCGGCGCAGTTTCTCGGGCCGGCGCGCGCGCAAGGTCTGTTGCTGGGGTTCACCAACATCGCGGACACCGAGGCGGCGGCGCTGGCCGCGGCGCTGCGGCGGGCGGTGGGATGAAGGCCATCGCGCACCCTTGCTCCGCCCGCCGCGTCTCGCCATAGAAACACCGCACCGCAAAGCCCGGAGACACGCTGCCCATGCCCGCCATCACCCTGCCCGACGGTTCCGTGCGCCATTTCGCGGCCCCCGTCACCGGCACCGCGGTGGCCGAGGCGATCGGCCCCGGCCTCGCCCGTGCCGCGCTGGCGATGCAACTGGACGGCAAGCTGGTGGACCTTGCCACCGAAATCATGGCCGACGCCCATGTGACTTTCGTCACCCGCCGCGATCCCGCCGCGCTGGAACTGATCCGCCATGACGCGGCCCATGTGCTGGCCGAGGCGGTCCAGTCCCTGTTCCCCGGCACCCAGGTGACCATCGGCCCGTCGATCGAGCACGGCTTCTATTACGATTTCGCGCGCAACGAACCGTTTACGCCAGAGGATTTCCCGGCGATCGAGGCGAAGATGCGCGAAATCATCGCCCGCAACGCCCCGTTCCGCCGCCGCGTGATCGACCGCGCCGACGCGATCCGGTTCTTCCAGGACAAGGGTGAGAAATACAAGGCGGAGCTGATCCAGGACCTGCCGGCGAGCGAGCCGATCAGCCTCTATACGCAAGGCGATTGGGTCGATCTGTGCCGCGGCCCGCACATGCGGGGAACCGGCGATGTCGGCCCCGCGTTCAAGCTGATGAAGGTGGCCGGCGCGTATTGGCGCGGCGATCACCGCAACGCGATGCTGTCGCGCATCTACGGCACCGCCTGGCGCGACCAGAAGGAGCTGGATGCCTATCTGCACCAGCTGGAGGAAGCCGAACGCCGCGATCATCGCCGCATCGGCAAGGAGATGGACCTGTTCCATATCCAGGAGGAAGCCGCCGGCAGCATCTTCTGGCATCCGAACGGCTGGAAATTATATCGTACTACCGAGGCCTATATGCGCCGGCGCCTGGATGCGGCCGGCTACCAGGAAGTCCGCACCCCGCAGCTGGTGGATCGCGCGTTATGGGAAGCCTCCGGCCATTGGGAGAAGTTCCGCGAGCACATGTTCATCGCCCGTGTCGAGGACGAGGATCGCACGCTGGCGCTGAAGCCGATGAACTGCCCGTGCCATGTGCAGATCTTCCGCCAGGGCGTGCGGTCGTATCGCGAATTGCCGCTGCGCATGGCGGAATTCGGCGCGTGCCATCGCTACGAACCCTCGGGCGCGTTGCACGGGATCATGCGCGTGCGCGCGTTCACCCAGGACGACGCGCATATCTTCTGCACGGAGCAGCAGATCGCGTCCGAAACGGTACGGTTCGTAGAACTGCTGTCCGCGATCTATCGCGATTTCGGCTTCACCGATTTCGTGGTGAAATTTTCTGACCGGCCCGCCACCCGCGCCGGCGCGGACGCCGTGTGGGATCGCGCGGAAGCCGCGCTG
The DNA here is from genome assembly GCA_027330745.1 of Acetobacteraceae bacterium. Taxonomy (GTDB): domain Bacteria; phylum Pseudomonadota; class Alphaproteobacteria; order Acetobacterales; family Acetobacteraceae; genus JAJZVS01. Next base: position 6,077 of record DAHWDR010000135.1, read on the forward strand.
CGCGAGGCCTGCGCCACCGCCGGCGTCGCCTACACGCTGAACCCCGGAGAAGGTGCCTTCTACGGCCCGAAGCTGGAATTCGTCCTGCGCGACGCGATCGGGCGGGACTGGCAATGCGGCACGTTGCAAGTGGATTTCGTGCTGCCCGAGCGGCTGGATGCCGAATACACCGCCGATGACGGCACCCGCCGCCGCCCGGTGATGCTGCACCGCGCGATCCTCGGCAGCTTCGAACGCTTCCTCGGCATCCTGATCGAGCAATATGCCGGCCGCTTCCCGCTCTGGCTGGCCCCGGTGCAGGCGGTGGTCGCGACCATCGTTTCGGACGCCGATGGCTATGCGGCCGAGGTCGCCGCGGCGCTGCGCGCGGCCGGGCTGACGGTGCGCGAAGACGTCTCCAACCAGAAGATCAACGCCAAGATCCGCACCCACAGCCTGGCGCATGTGCCGGTGCTGGCGGTGGTGGGGCGGAAGGAAGCGGAAACCCGCACCGTGGCGCTGCGCCGCCGGGGCGGCGCGGCGCAGGAACTGATGGATCTCGATGCTGCCGTCGCGGCGTTGGCCGCCGAGGCGACCCCGCCCGATCTGGCGGCGCGCTAATCCACGCCCAGATTGTCGATCAGCCGCACCGGCCCCAGCCGCGCCGCCGCGATCAGCCGCGCGCCCGGCGTCGCGGCTTCGATCGCGCGCAGGCTTGGGCCATCGACCAGGGCGAAATACTCCACCCCGAAACCGGCCGCGGTCAGCGCCGCCGTCTCGCGCGCCAGCACCGGTCCGGCCGCCGCGCCACCTGCCAGCGCCGCCGCCGCCGCCCGCAACGCACGCGCCAGCGCCGGCGCCTGGGCACGCTCCGCCGGCGAAAGATACCGGTTGCGTGACGACAGCGCGAGACCGTCGATCTCGCGTACCGTTTCGATCCCGATCACCGTCACCGGCAGATGCAGGTCGGTCGCCATGCGCGTGACCACGCGCAGCTGCTGCCAGTCCTTCTCGCCGAAATAGGCGGTCTCGGCGCCGACCTGGCCGAACAGTTTGGCGACCACCGTCGCCACGCCGCGGAAATGGCCGGGGCGGGCAGCGCCTTCCCAGCCCTCGGCGGGGCCTTCCGGGACGATCGCGGTGGCGCCCTCGGCGGGGTACATGGTGGCGAGGTCGGGCAGCCAAGCCAGAGCGCAGCCCCAGGATTCCAGCTTCGCCAAGTCCCCGGCCTCATCGCGCGGATAGCGCGCCAGGTCCTCGGTGGGGCTGAATTGCAGCGGGTTGACGAAAATGGACGCGACCGGGGCCGCGTCGGACGCCACCGCGGCCGCGACCAGCGCGCCATGCCCCGCATGCAGCGCGCCCATGGTGGGCACCAGACCCAGTCGGCGCCCGCCCGCGCGCAAGGCGGCGGTGGCGGCGTGAAGCTCGGGAAGCGTACGGGCGATGCGCATGGCGGGATGTTGCGCGTTGCGACGCACAACGCAACCC